>CAJXDV010000045.1 GCA_913052435.1 uncultured Pelagibacteraceae bacterium | reverse complement strand
CATTCCTAGGTTCGAATCCTAGCGCCCCAGCCAATTATGAAACATTTTCTTAATAAAATTTTTTATCCTAAAAAAATAATAAACCCTAAAGATAAATCTTTTTTAGAGATTGCAAAAACTACAAAAGTTTCAGAACTTTTTAAAGCCATCTCAAATTATAATGATGTAAGCGAAATTAGATATGTTGGAGGCTGTGTAAGAAAAATACTTAATAATGAAAAATTCGATGATATTGATTTTGCAACAAATATTAATCCTAAAGAAGTTAAAGAATGTTTAAATAATAATAATATTAAATTTTACGAAACAGGAATAAAACACGGAACAATTACAGCAAACATTGGAGAAAAAAATTTTGAAATAACATCTCTTAGAAAAGATATTTCAACCGATGGAAGACATGCGATTGTTGAATTTACTAATGATTGGAATGAAGATGCTTTAAGAAGAGATTTCACAATTAATTCAATATATGCAGATCAAGAAGGAAACTTGTTTGACCCTCATGACGGTGCGAAGGATCTAAAAAATGGTGTCGTATCTTTTATTGGAAATCCAGAAAAAAGAATTAAGGAAGATTATTTAAGAATTTTAAGATATGTCAGATTCTTCCTTAACTATAGCAACAAAAAACATCAATCAAATGTCAAAAAAGTTATTAAACAGAATATCAATGGTGTTATTAACTTATCTAAAGAAAGATTGCTTGGTGAATTACAAAAACTATTACTTTCCAAAGGTTTTATTAACTTAAGTAAAGATGAATTCTGCAAAGAAATAATTTTACTTATATTTCCTCAGTTAAAAAATTTAAATATTTTTAAAAAACTTAACAAATACTCTCTAAGTATAATTTCTAAAAAAGATTTTATTTTTTTATTGTCTTTATTATTAATTGATGAAACTGATAACTCTGATTATTTTTTATATAAATTTAATGTTTCTAATGAAACTAAAAAAAGAATTAATTTTTTAAAAGAAATTTATTGTAATCCTGTAGATAAAAATAATTTTTCAAAAAAAAAATTACAAAAAATATTTTATTTTCATGGCATGTTTTATTTAAAGGATGTTATTGATTTTCAATTATTTAAATATAGCAAAAACACCAAAAAACTAATCGAATTAAAAGAATATTTTGAAAAGCTAGAAAAACCTTCATTTCCGATAAAGGCAAAAATAGTAATGGAAAAATATAATATTAAAGAAGGAAAAGAACTTGGTCAAAAACTGAAGTATCTAGAAAATTTATGGGTAGAGAATAGTTTTAAAATTACCGACAAAGAAGTTGACAAGGTTTTTTTAAGCTAAACATATTTAACATCAATTATTTCAAAATTTTTTACTCCAGCTGGTGTCGAAACTTCAACCAAATCATCTTTGTTTCTCCCAATAAGTCCTTTAGCAATAGGAGATTTAAAATAAAGAAGTTTTTGATTTAAGTCAGCCTCGTCTTTTCCAACAATCTTGTAATTTATTTTTTCACTGGTGTCTAAATTTTGTAAAAAAACTGTTGAACCAAAAATCACTTTGCCATCATTACTAATCTTAGTTACATCAATTACATTTGCTCTTGCAATAATATCTTCTATTTCTTGAATTCTACCTTCATTATGAGATTGCTGTTCTTTAGCTGCGTGATATTCCGCATTTTCTTTAAGGTCACCATGAGATCTAGCTTCTGAAATTGCAGCAACTATTTCTGGTCTTTTTTTTTCTTTTAGAAAAACAAGTTCATCTTTAAGTTTTTCCAAACCATTAACTGTGATTGGTTCTTTTTCCATAAATTCATTTCCATTTTGCCAAAGGAGGCAAAGACATTAATATAGCATCTACATTACCACCAGTTTGTAATCCAAATTTTGTTCCTTTATCATATAATAAATTAAATTCAACATACCTTCCTCTTTTTTCATGCTGCATTTCTTTTTCTTTTTTTGTCCATTTTTTTTTATGTTTTTTTAATACTATCTCTCTAAATAGATTTTTAAAGCTTATGCCAACTTCTCTTACAAAGGAAAAATCTTTTTCCCAATTGTCTTTTTTATAATCAAAAAAAATTCCACCTATGCCTCTAGGCTCGTTTCGATGTGGCAAATAGAAATATTCATCACACCATTTCTTATATTTTTTGTAATAATTCTTGTTATGTTTATCGCAAGATTTTTTTAATTCAGAATGAAACCATTTTTCTAATTTTTTATCTTTTAAACAAGGTGTTACATCCATACCACCTCCAAACCACCCATAAGATGTATAAATATATCTAGTGTTAAAATGCATTGCGGGAACGTGAGGATTTTTCATATGCATAACTACAGATATTCCTGAAGCCCAAAATTCAGGATTTTTTCTGGTTCCCGGAATTTTATTTCTAAATTGTTTGGAAAATTTTCCATATACTTCTGAAAAATTTACACCAACTTTTTCAAAAATTTTTCCGTTTTCATGGATTCTAAATTGTCCACCACCTTCACTTGATTTTTTTCCTCTTTCCCAATTTGTATATTTAAATAAATTTGCACTACCCTCTAACTCCTCAATTTCTTTGCACAAAACTTCTTGCAAGGTTTTAAACCAATTTTTTGCTAATTTTTTTTTAATTATTTGATCCATATATAATTTGTCTGTCTTAAATTTTCAGATAATGCTATAGCCACTGAAGTAGCTAAGTTTAAAGATCTTTTTTTTTCGACCATTGGTATTTTTAATTTATTTTTTAATTTTTTGTGTACTTTTTCAGGAACACCAGCACTTTCCCTTCCAAATAACAAGGTATCATTTTTTCTAAATTTGAAATCCGTATATTTTTTTTTTGCTTTAGTTGTCATTAATATTATCCTTTCAGACTTTTTCTCATCAAAAAATTCATCTGCACTTTTATAAATCCTAATCATACTTTCATCTAAATAATCCATTACAACTCTCTTAAATCGTTTATCGTTGAATATAAATCCACATGGCTCAATTATTTCCAATATAGCTCCTAAACAAGAACACGTTCTTATTATAGCGGCAGTATTTTGAGGAATATCAGGCTCATAAAGTGCAATTTTAGGGACTAATATGGATTTTTTATGTGTCATTGTTACCTAGAAAAATATCTTTTTTCTTATAAGAAATCATATATTAACAGAAATTTAAAATAATAAAGATGTCGGAATCAGATAAAAAAAAACCAAATAGAAGAGATTTTATTATAACAGCGACCACAGCAGCTGGTGCCGTAGGCGTTGGGGCCGCAGCATGGCCTTTAATAGATCAAATGAATCCAGACGCATCAGTAAAAGCTCTGGCAAGCACCGAAGTAGATATAAGTGGAGTTCAGTCTGGCCAATCAATAACTGTTTTATGGAGAGGTAAACCTGTATTTATAAAAAGAAGAACACAAGAAGAAATAGATAGTGCAAGATCAGTAGACTTAAAAGATTTAAAACATCCAGAAAAAGATGAGGATCGTGCGAAAAATCCAGAGTGGCTCGTAACTCTTGGTATATGTACTCATTTAGGCTGTGTACCTCTAACAGATAAAGGGGATTACAAAGGCTGGTTCTGTCCTTGTCATGGATCTCATTATGACACTTCAGGAAGAATAAGAAAAGGTCCAGCACCAACAAACTTAGAAATTCCAAAATATGAATTTGTAGACAACAATACAATTAAAATAGGATAATAATTTCAATGAGTGATCACGAATACGTACCTAAATCAAAATTTGGAAAATGGTTTAATGATCGTTTACCCTTATTAACACTTAGAAATCATTTAACTGATTATCCAACTCCCAAAAATTTAAATTATTGGTGGACCTTTGGAGCTATATTAACTTTTTGTTTAGTAGCTCAAATTATTACTGGAATCATTTTGGCTATGCATTATGTGGCTACAGCCGGCCTAGCTTTTGAAAGTATTGAACACATAATGAGAGATGTAAATTATGGATGGTTAATAAGATATTTTCATGCAAACGGTTCCTCGATGTTTTTCTTAGCAGTTTATATTCATATATTTAGATCTTTATATTATGGATCTCATAAGTCACCAAGAGAAGTTATATGGATTATAGGAATGATAATATATTTTTTAATGATGATGACAGCATTTATGGGCTATGTTTTACCTTGGGGCCAAATGAGTTTTTGGGCGGCAACAGTAATAACTAACTTATTTAGTGCGGTACCTTTTTTTGGAGAGAGTATTACTAATTGGTTATGGGGAGGTTTTGCAGTGGACAGCCCAACGTTAACTAGATTTTATGCATTACATTATCTTTTTCCATTTTTAATTTTAGGCTTAGTAATTTTACATATTTGGGCTTTACATATTCCAGGAAATAATAATCCAGTAGGAATAGATATTAAACAACCATCAAAAGATACGGTTCCTTTCCATCCATACATAGTGCTTAAAGATTTGTTTGCATTATTAATTTTTTTATTAATATTTGCATTCTTTGTATTTTATTCTCCTAATTTGTTAGGACACCCAGATAATTACATTGAGGCCAACCCATTGGTTACTCCTGACCACATAGTACCAGAATGGTACTTATTACCCTTTTATGCAATACTACGTTCAATTCCTGATAAGCTTTTAGGAGTTATTGCAATGTTTGCATCAATTTTTGTATTAGTAATATTGCCTTGGCTAGATACTTCAAAAGTTAGATCTGCAATTTTTAGACCAATCTATAAACAGTTTTATTGGTTTCTTGTCGCAGATGTTATAATTCTAGGATATATGGGAGCAATGCCTGCCGAAGGCACATACTTGCTTATAGCTAGAGTAGCAACTGCATATTATTTTATTCATTTTTTAATAATTCTCCCTTTTTTAGGAATTAAAGAAAAAACACTTGAAGTGCCTTTAAGTATTACTGAACCAGTCTTAGGAGGATCGTCAAATCAAACTATGGCAAAAGATAACTCAAATCTACGAGATAATTTGTGAAAAATTTTATAAAATTAATTATTTTTCTAGTTTTGCTAACAAGTTTTAGCAGTCATAAATTATTAGCAGAGTCTTCTCAAGAAAATTTAAAGGTGAATTGGAGTTTCAAGAGCTTTTTTGGAACATTTGATAGAGCCTCACTACAAAGAGGTTACCAGGTTTTTAATGAGGTATGTTCATCTTGTCATTCAATTAAATATTTAAGTTATAGAAATCTTACTGAAAAGGGTGGACCAGAATTTTCAGAAGAAGAAGCTAAAGCTATAGCCGCCAACTTTGAAGTTACAGATGGTCCCGATAGCACAGGAGAAATGTTTACAAGACCAGCAAAGTTATCTGACAAATTTGTAATGCCTTATGCAAATGAAGAGGAAGCTAAATCTGCAAATGGAGGAGCGTATCCTCCCGATATGTCGGTTTTAGTTAAGGCAAGAAAAGACGGTGCTGATTATATATATTCATTATTGCTCGGGTATGAAGACCCTCCAGTAGACATAAAATTAGATGATGGTGTTTATTACAATAAATACATGTATGGAAATAATATAAAAATGTCTGCACCTTTATTTGACGAATTGGTTGAATATTCTGATGGCACCAAAGCAACCACTGAACAGATGGCAAAAGATGTTGTAAGCTTTTTGATGTGGGCTGCAGAACCTCATTTGGAACAAAGGCATAAGATTGGATTTAGAGTTATTATATATTTAATAATTATAAGTATACTTGTTTACTTCAGCATGAAAAAGATTTGGTCACGTATTGAATCTGAAGTTTAAAATATCACCATCTCTAACAATATAGTCTTTACCTTCTAGTCTCATTTTTCCAGATTCTTTTGATTTAACCCAACCATAATTTTCTAAAAAATCTTCATAAGACACTGTTTCGGCTCTTATAAATCCTTTTTCAAAATCCGAGTGTATTTCACCTGCAGCTTTTGGTGCAGTACAATTTTTTGTTATTGTCCAAGCTCTTGACTCTTCAGGACCAGACGTAAAAAAAGTTTCAAGACAGAGCAAATCATAACCTTTCTTAATCAAAGAATTTAATCCTGTTTCTTTCATATTGATCATTTTCATGTAATTTTTCTTTTCATCTTCATCTTTCAACTGGTTGATTTGAGTTTCAATTTCAGCCGAAATGATAAGTGTATTTTTTTCACCAAATCTATCTATGAATCTTTCGGAATATTTATTACCTTTCTCAATACTTTGTTCGTCTACATTACATACATAAAGTTTAGGTTTTGTTGATAGCAAACCGCACTGTTTTAAATCTTTTTTTTCAAATACATCTTCTAAAATCTGTAAGTTTTTATCATTATTAATTAATTCCATAGCTTCTTCTAAAATCTTTAATTGTTGTTCTTCAATATTTTTTCTATTTTTTCTCTCTAGTCTTTTTTGAATAGACTCCAAATCAGCTAATTTTATTTCAGTTTCTATGATTTCCAAGTCTCTAACTGGATCAACATTCGGGTTTACATTCTGTATATTATCAGAATCGAAACATCTAATCATGTGTATTATTGCATCAACTTCTCTTATGTGTGACAAAAATTTATTTCCCAAACCTTCTCCTTTAGAGGCACCTTTTACCAATCCTGCTATATCGACAAATGAAATTGTAGTATGAATCTTTTTTTTTGATTTTGAAATAGAGAGCAGTTTATCCAACCTTTCATCCGGAACTGGAACCAAACCTATATTCGGATCAATTGTACAAAAAGGAAAGTTTTCTGCTTGTGCTTTGCTAGAATTAGTTAGAGCATTAAATAAAGTTGACTTACCAACATTCGGCAAACCAACTATCCCACATTTAAAACCCATTTAGTTATTGTTAACACTGCTAGAGAATAGGTCTAATTTTTTATCGATTAAAATTGATATTGATTCAATAATATTATTAGTAATTTTTTCTAAATGTTTTTGTTCGTCTTCGGTAAAGTCATTCAAGACATAATCAGAAGCAGATACTTTGTTTTCAGGCTTTCCTATTCCAATCCTTACTCTTGAATAATCTTTTCCTATAAATTTATCTATAGATGCGATACCATTGTGACCAGCACTTGATCCACCAAATTTTACTTTTATTTTTCCAAATTCAACATCCAGATCATCGTGAAATACAATTACATCTTCAGCTTCTATTTTAAAATATTCAAGCAATTCTCTAATACAAATTCCAGAATTGTTCATAAACGTTAGAGGTTTTATTGCGTATATTTTTTTCTCTCCAATATTACCCGTTGTAAGCAAACCTTTAAACTTTGGTTTTTGCTTTGATAGTC
>CAJXDV010000044.1 GCA_913052435.1 uncultured Pelagibacteraceae bacterium | reverse complement strand
CCTCCATTAACATGTATTGTTTCTCCTGTTATATAGTCAGAAAGATCAGAACATAAAAAAACAACTGTATTTGCTATGTCATTAGGCTCGCCAAATCTGTCTAAAGGAATTTTTGATTTAAGTACGTTTTTATATTCGTTTTCAATCTTTTTAGTCATATCTGTATTAATAAATCCAGGAGAAACACAATTCACTTTTATATTTTTTTTTCCATACTCTAAAGCTAAACTTTTTGACATTGCAACTACTCCTGCTTTTGATGCGGCATAATTTGCTTGTCCTATATTACCGGCATGTCCTACAACTGAAGTAATATTTATAATCTTACCTTTCTTATTTTTTAACATTTTTTTAATTGCATATTTGCTAAGTAGAAAAGTGGAAGTAAGGTTTATATCAATAACATTATTCCATTCTTCATCTTTCATTCTAATCGAAAGATTATCTTTAGTTATTCCGGCATTATTAATTAAAATATCAATTTTATTTCCAAAAATATCATAACTCTTGTTAATAAAATTTTCTATTTCATCATGATTTGATAAATCGAATTTTTGTACTTTAACATTAGGATATTTGTTTTGAATAACATTTAATTTTTCTTGATTGGTTCCAGTGGCCAAAACATTTGCTCCTACAGAAATTAATTTATCTAATATAGAATTTCCTATGCCTCCTGTCGCTCCAGTTAAAATTATATCCAAACCTTTTAAATTTATCATATCTAAGTTAAATTTTTTAAATCTTCTATATCGTTTATTTGAACAAGTTTTATATTTCTATCTATTCTTTTTACTAGTCCAGATAAGACTTTTCCAGGACCAATTTCAATAAATTTATCGACATTTGAATTAATCATATTTATTACACTTTCTCTCCATCTAACTGGCTTTTCAATTTGCTTAACTAAAAGATCTTTTATTTCGTCTGGATCTTTTGTTTGCTTGGCAGTCACATTTGAGATAATTTCGTTTTTTGGAATTTTGAATTCTGTATTTATAATTTCATTTTTCATAATTTCCGTCGCAGAACTCATTAAAACACTGTGAAATGGTGCACTTACTGAAAGTTTAACATTTTTTATATTTTTTAATTTTAATATTTCTGAAAATATATCTAAATCTTTAGTATTTCCACTTACTACAACTTGGCCAACTGAGTTATCGTTAGCAACAAAACATTGGAATTTATCTTTATTTAAACTTATTATTTCATTTATATTTTCTATTTTTTCACCTAGAATTGCTAACATTCCTCCTTGGCCCTTTGGCACAGCAGATTGCATCGATTTTCCTCTGGTTTTCAAAAGTTTGAGGGTTTGTTCAAAAGTTATTGATTCTGAGCAAGCTAAAGCTGAATATTCTCCTAAAGAATGACCTGCAAAAAATTTAGCCTTATTAAAATCAAAATTGCTTTCATTTTTGATAAATTTAAAAATTGAATAGCTAACTAAAAAGATTGCAGGTTGGGTATTTTCTGTCTGATCTAATAATTCTTTTGGTCCTTCTAATATCGTTTTACTTAGTGAATTTTTTAATATGTCATCAGCTTGATGGAATAGTAATTTAACATAGTCAAAATTGTCATATAAATTTTTTGCCATTCCTACTGATTGAGAACCCTGACCTGGAAATAAAACTGAAAACATAGAAAATATTATTAAATTTATTAATTTTTGTATTGTAATTAAAAATTTATAATAGTATATCCTCTGTTTTTTAAAAGAATAATTATGAACTTATACGAACATACAATTATCACAAGACAAGACGTTAGTCCGTCTCAATTAAAACAATTGCAGGAAAAATATTCACAAATAGTAGAGAAAAATGAAGGCGATATAGTAAAGCTAGAAAACTGGGGTTTGATGAATTTATCATATCTTATTAAGAAAAATAAAAAAGGAAACTATATACATTTTAAAATTAAGGCTGATGGAAAAATAATCTCTGAATTAGAAAAAAATGAAAAAATTGATAAAAATTTACTTAGATATTTAACTGTTAAAGTTAAAAAATTCGATCTTGAAACAGATTATTTTAAAAAAAATATAGATAAGGAAGTAGATAAAAAACCTAAATATAATTATGAAAAAAAGAAATAATAAAAAAAAAAGTTCTCAAAGCACCTTCTCTAGGTTAAGTGTTTTTCAAAATCAAAAATATAAATTAAAGAGAAAGTGTCCTTTGTCAGGCAAGGATGGACCAGTTATAGATTATAAAAATATTAAATTATTAAAAAGATATGTTTCTGAGAACGGTAAAATTTTACCGTCTAGAATTACATCTGTAAGTCAGAAGAAACAAAGAGAACTATCTTTGTCAATCAAAAGAGCCAGGAACTTAGCTTTAATATAAATGAAAGTTATTTTATTAGAAAACATTAGAAAAATTGGATCCATTGGAGAAATAATTGATGTTAAAAGAGGTTTTGCGAGAAATTATTTAATTTCAAAAAAAAAAGCTCTATTTGCATCAAAAGAAAATATAAAAGAAGTTGAAAAAATTAAACAAGAGCTAAATAAAAAAGATCAAGATAAAAAGAAAGAAGCAAAATCTATTCAAGAAAAAATACAAAATAAAGAGTATGAAATTAAAAAACTAAGTACTGAAAATAAAGAATTGTACGGATCAGTAAAACCAACAGAAATTTCTAAAATCCTAGAAAAGAAAGATGAAGTTGTGATTAATCCTTCCTTAATACAACCCTCTAATGAAATTAAATCATTAGGTAATTTTAAAGTGTTTATAAATTTACATTCTGAAATTCAAACACAGATTGTAATTAAAGTAATTCCTCAAGAAGAAAATAAATAATTATACATAATTTTCCCCAGAACTTTTTAAAAATTGTATTTAAATTAAAATTTTATAGTCTTAATAATGGTTCAATCATTAAATATTATAAAAAATAAACTAGAGGAACTTCCAAATAACATTGAGGCTGAACAATCGGTAATTG
This sequence comes from uncultured Pelagibacteraceae bacterium, assembly GCA_913052435.1. Classification (GTDB taxonomy): domain Bacteria; phylum Pseudomonadota; class Alphaproteobacteria; order Pelagibacterales; family Pelagibacteraceae; genus Pelagibacter. The sequence goes on along the minus strand of CAJXDV010000044.1, from coordinate 4,513 downwards.
GATCTATTCTTCTTTCGAATGAAATTTTTGACGAAATTAACATATTAATTTCGAGTAAAAACTTTTACGATCCAATGCACCAAAAAATTTTTAGCGCTATAGAAAAGTTAATTTATAGTGGAATGCTTGCTAATCCAATTACACTTAAGAACTATTTTGAGAATGAAAAAGATGAATTAAATGTACCCGAATATCTTGTAAAAATTACTAAATTTTCTACATCTTCAAGACAGGCAATAGAATACTCAAAATTAATATATGATTTGTATGTTAAAAGGGAATTAATAAAAATCTCTGAAAATGTAATTGATGCAGCAAAGTTAAATGATTTGGATAATGATGGACAGAAAATAATAGAAAATTATGAAAAGTCATTATTTGATTTAGCTGAAAAAGGATCTTTTAGTTCCACTATTGTTAAATTTGACGAGGCTCTAAAGCAAACTATAGAAATGGCTTCTAGCGCTTATAAAAATGATGAAGGCATAGTTGGTGTTCCGACAGGTTTAACAGATCTGGACGATAGATTGGGAGGATTGCACAAATCTGATTTAGTTATAATTGCTGGAAGACCTTCAATGGGTAAAACGGCTCTGGCTACTAATATTGCTTTTTATGCAGCAAAAAAAATTCAAGATGAAGGTAAAAAATCTTCTATAGCTTTTTTTTCTCTTGAAATGTCCTCAGAACAGTTATCAACTAGAATTTTAGCCGAGCAATCAAGAATTAAATCAAATGACATTAGGAGAGGAAGAATTTCTGAAGAACAATTTGATAAATTCATTGAAACATCAAAAAACATAACAGAACTTCCATTATATATTGATGAAACGCCTGCAATTTCTATTGCAGCTTTAAGCAATAGAGCTAGAAGAATTAAAAGAAAATACGGGCTAGATATGGTGGTTGTCGATTACATTCAGTTGATGAGTGCCTCAAATTATAGAGAAGGTAGAGTTCAAGAAATATCAGAAATTACTCAAGGACTAAAAGCTCTTGCTAAAGAATTATCAGTTCCTGTGCTTGCTCTTTCGCAACTTTCAAGAGCAGTTGAACAGAGAGATGATAAAAAACCTCAACTTGCAGACTTAAGAGAATCAGGATCAATAGAACAAGATGCAGATGTCGTGATGTTTGTTTATAGAGAAGCATATTATACTGAAAGAAAGGAGCCTAGACCAGCAACAGTTGAACATGCTGAATGGCAAGCAAAAATGAATGAAGTTTCAAACTTAGCAGAGATAATTATAGGAAAACAACGTCATGGCCCTACAGGTAATATTATGCTTGAATTTGAAGCAATGTTTACAAAATTTAAAGATATTCAAAATAATTAATATAATTTATATAAGCTAATATTGAATGTTAGCTAATTTTTATCAAAAAAATATTATAGAAAAACCAAGGCTAATTTTTGCTTTGTTGTTAGCTTGTTTAATTGGTTTTGGTTATTACGCAAAAAACTTTAGATTAGATGCGTCTTCAGAAACTCTATTAATTGAAGGTGACCCAGATCTTAAATATTTAAATGAAATTACAGAAAGATACGGATCACGAGATTTCTTAATTCTTACTTATACACCTAATGAGAAAATGATTTCCTCAAATTCAATTCAGAATTTACAGAATTTAAAAAATAAAATTGAAAGCTTAAATTGGGTACATGGTGTAATTACACTTTTAGATATTCCGCTTTTAAGTAGTACTGACAAACCTTTGGTGGAAAGAATTCAAAATTTTACAACATTAAAAAATAATGAAATTGATAGATCTCGTGGCTTTAATGAAATTCTAAACAGTCCAGTATTTAGAAATTTTATAATAAGTGAAGATGGAAAAACAAGTGGGATAATTGTTTATTTAAAATCAAACAAACCAAATAAAGATTTCAAAAATAAACAAGAGCTGGAAGAATATAAAGATAAAATTAAAAAACAAAATCATGAAAACATTTTAGAAATTAGAGAAATCATTAAAAATTTTAGTCAAGAAAGTAAAATTCATCTTGGAGGCATTCCAATGATTGCTGATGATATGATGACTTTTATAAAAAATGATATTGTTGTTTTTGGTTTGGGAGTTCTTTTATTTATAATTGCAACGCTTTGGTTTGTTTTTAGGAAATTAATCTGGATTATTGTTCCAATAAGTAGTTGTTTTTTTTCAGTTATCATAATGATGGGACTGCTTGGACTACTTGGTTGGAAAGTAACAGTAATATCATCTAACTTCATCGCTCTAATGTTAATTTTGACTATGGCAATGAATATTCATATGAGTACAAGGTTTTTACAATTAAGAAAACAATTTCCAAAATTAAAAAAATCAAAAATTATATTAATGACAACAGGAAAAATGTTTTGGCCTATATTGTATACAGTCTTAACGACTATTTGTGCATTTTTGTCTTTAATTTTTAGTGAAATAAAACCAATTATTGATTTTGGTTGGATGATGACTTTTGGTTTAATTACATCATTTCTTGTTACCTTTACGCTGCTACCAACATTATTAAATTTTGTAAAAGATGCTAATGTATCTTTAGCAAAAGATAAGGGTTCTAAAATTACATCATTTTTTGAAAATAAATCAATTCATAATAAAAATATTATTTTTAGTCTTACTGTTATTGCAATAATTCTGAGCATTGTAGGAATATCTAAATTGGAAGTCGAAAACAGTTTTATAAATTATTTCAGTAAAAATACTGAAATTTATAAAGGAATGAAGTTAATTGATGAAAAGTTAGGTGGCACAACTCCTTTGGAGGTTATTATTAAATTTCCAACAGAAAAAGAGGAGCCAAAAACAGATGATGAAGATGATTGGGGTGATGAGGATGAAAATGATGAAAAATATTGGTTTACCAAAGACAAAATTGAAAAAATTAAAAGAGTTCATGATTATTTAGATAGCTTAGATCCAGTTGGAAAAGTATTATCCTTTTCTTCAATTATAGAAGTAGCAACTCAACTAAACAACAATAAGTCATTGGGAACACTCGAAATGGGTGTTCTTTATTCAAAAATTCCAGATACTATAAAAAAAGAGATTGTTGATCCTTATATCTCTATTAAAGACTCTGAAGCACGAGTAAGTTTAAGAATTAAAGATTCTATGGAAAATTTAAGAAGAAATGATCTTATAAATCAAATTAACTATGATTTAGAAAATAAATTAGGACTTAAAAAAGATGAATATAAATTAGGAGGAGTTCTTATATTATTTAATAATTTACTTCAAAGTTTATTTAAATCTCAAATTTTAACGCTTGGATTTGTGATGGCAGGAATATTTATAATGTTTTTAATTTTATTTAGAAATATTAAACTTTCATTAATTGGTGTAGTCCCAAATTTTATTGCAGCCTTCTTTATTCTGGGAATAATTGGAATAGCAGAAATACCTTTAGATATGATGACAATCACAATAGCTGCAATCACTATTGGTATAGCTGTTGATAATAGCATACATTATATTTACAGATTCAAAGAAGAGTTTTCTAAAATCAAAGACTACAAAAAAACTTTGAAACTTTGCCATTCTACAGTTGGTAGAGCCATTCTTAACACTTCTATTACAATAGTTTTTGGTTTTTCAATTCTAGTTTTATCTAATTTTATACCAACAATATATTTTGGTATTTTTACTGGAATAGCAATGTTATTGGCTATGATTTCTGTGTTAACTTTGCTACCCTCCCTCTTATTAGTATTTAAACCTTTTAAATAAAAATTTAATGATTGAAAGCCTTCAAGAAATTTTTGAAAAAGTTACTGTATTTGATTATGTTTATATAATTTTAACAGTTCTATTTATTATTCAAGGTGCTCTGAAAGGTTTTGTTCTAAGTATGTTGTCGACCGCAAAATGGATACTGGCCTATGTAATTACAATTTATATTTTTCCAATAATAAAACCATATGTTGAAGATATAATAGATAATGAATATGTTTTGGATATCGTTTTAGGTGTTGGTATTTTTATAATTATTATTTTTTTAATTCTTTTAATCAACAGAGCTATAAGTAAGGTTGTTTCTTACTCGGGTATTGGTACTATAGATAAAGTTTTTGGCTTTTTTTTTGGAATCGCAAAATCTTATGTAATTGTTGTTTGTTTATATACTGCTGCAGAAATTATTTATAATCATGAAAAATGGCCTTTAAACTTAGATGATTCTTTTACATATCCTTGGGTTGAAAAAGGTAGCAACTACCTTATAAAAGAATTTCCTAATGAAAAAGAATACGAAGATGCAAAAGAAAAAATTCAAGATATATAGACCAAAACTTAAAGAAGAATGTGGAGTTTTTGGTATCAATAACACATCTGATGCTTCAACTTTAACAGCTCTTGGTCTTCATGCGCTTCAGCATAGAGGCCAGGAAGGTTGTGGAATAGTATCTTTTGATGGAGAAAAATATCATTCAGAGAAAAGATTTGGATTGGTTGGTGACAATTTTAATAAAGAAAAAGTATTAAAAAAACTTCCTGGAAAATATGCTATTGG
>CAJXDV010000043.1 GCA_913052435.1 uncultured Pelagibacteraceae bacterium | reverse complement strand
ACGTTAAATTCATCAGATAATAGAGGTTTTGAAAAAATTATAAGGTAATAAATTTAGATTAATAGAAATGTTTTGAACTCTAACACAATTAAATAAACTCTAACACAAAGATATATTGGAATAATTAATAATTAATTATTTTACAGAAGAAGTAACAAAAAATATTGTTAAATATAGATTTTTTAATTTTATTTTATTAATTTCACTTAATTTATTTTGAATTTTATTTTTATTAATACTCTAACACAATTTCTAATGACTAAAATTTAACTCTAACACAAATTTGATTTAGATCATTTTAAGAAAATAACTTCATCTAATTAATCTGCGTATATTGCCATTTTTTTAGATCTAAAATTTAGATCTAATTATTGGATATAAATATGATGTTTTTTTAAAAAGAACAAAAAGTATAGAGTTTTACTAGAATTTTTTTTTAAGCAGAGGGAAGATAGAAATTATGGATACAATCCACAAGAAAAATGGCCGTTTACACATATATGTTAGGCAGGATAAATATAAAGACGAACTAAAATCTCATAATTGGGTTGGCAGAACTTATATAAACGGTAAACAAAAGGTATTTTCATCCGGAACAACGGATTTAGAGAAAGCAACCCCCATTTTAGAGAAATGGTTTGATGATTTACATGCAATAAAAGAACCAACTAACGAAATACCCAAAACAGAAGACAACATATCCAAAGTAGAAAACAACACACCCAAAGTATTTAATGATTTGGATGTAACAAAGAAAGAAAGTAACGAAATACCTAAAACAGAAGAGCACGTACAAGTTGAAGTAAATCAAAAAAATAACCAAAAAGAAGAAGACAACTTTCCTAAAGAAGAAAAGAAGAATGAAATTATTGAATCAAATCAAAGTAGTGACACTCCATCATCAACAAGATCTAATTTGAGTATGCTTGAAAAAATAAAGGGAATTAAATTTTCAAAAATGGGATTTGGAAAAAAAAGGGATGGACCCGCAAAGGTAGAACCGTCCAAACAAAGTAAATTTAAAGACATTATAGGTAAGTTTTTTAAGTCAAAAGTAAGTAAAATGAGTTTATCCAGCGAAGAAATCGTTGGCATTGATTTAACACGAGAAGCTGTTCGGGTAGCACAAGTTAGCAAAGATAAAGAAACTCAATGGATATTAGATAAGTTTTCATATCGTCTACTTGATCAAGAAAAGATTGGTGAAAATTTATTTGAGTATAAGGAATATCTGTCTGAAGAAATAAGTTTGGCTCTGGCCAATGCAAAAATAACAACTAAAAATGTAGCACTTTCTATTCCTGTTACCAGTGCAATTATTCGGGTGGTAACAAGCCCGCTTATATCTGAAGAGGAGTTAAAAAAAGCAATAGAAACGGAATCGCTTTGGGAAAACCTGGTTCAATTAGGGGAAAATCTTAACGATTATTCCGTTTTTCACCAGGTTATTAATCGAAATTCAAAAACAAATACAATGGATATTCTTTTTGTTGCATCAAAACTTTCAGATGTAAATTCTTTTTCTTCTATCATTAAAAAAGCAGGTCTTAATCCTGTTATTATGGATGTCAGATGTTTTACACTAAAAAATGCATTCGATAATTTGGTATATCCAGGAACAACTAAGGCACATTCTGCAATTATGGAACTCGGTATAGAAGAAAATTATTTAATGGTTATACATAATAACATTCCAATAATTACTGATGTTTTCTTAAGACCTCAAGAAAAACAAAACTTATCCGAGGCAACCGGAGACCAAATAAGCTCTGAAAGCGAGAGTGTAATTCGTAGATACGCAATGCAAATCAAACAAGCAATTAATGAGTATGAAACCAAATATGAATCGAAAATCAACAGCATATATGTAATCAGTAGCTTAAAAAATATTAAACAATTATTAGTATCATTTACGAAAAATTTGCCAAATACTGCATTTAAAATTTTTGATCCTTTAACGTCTGTCTCTGTTCCCTCGTACAACAAAGAAAAAACAGATGCAATTATTGATAACAGATCAACCCTTACTTCCGTTTTGGGTTTAGCCTTTCGTAAGTTAGATGTTTTTGGATATTACAAATTTGTTACTGCAGTGAAAAATATCAACCTGTTACCCAATCGAGATGAAGTTCGTCAAAAAAGTAAAATGAAATTTTTATCAGGTTTTGCTTTTAAGGGATTGGCAGGAGGTATTGTTGGAATATATTTAATTTTAATCGGTTTATCATTTTTTCAAATTTCTCAAAATAAGGACAAACTCTTACAATTTGATCAAGTTCAAAATGAATTTAATATAATTAACGCTGAGTTTTCCTCATTAATGAAGAAAAAGAGGGAAATGCAAAAATCTTTAAATCTTGGAAAAATGGTTCATTCTAACCAGGTTGTTTCCTACCGTGCTTTGGCCCAAATAGGGAGAAGCGTTCCTGTTAGAGTACAATTTAATAAATTAAAATATAATGGTTCAAACAATATTGAAATAGAAGGATCTGCTTATTCAGACCAAGACATATTGAATTTTATTTCAAATTTAAATTCAAAAGAACTTATTGCACAGGCATCATTGCTTTCAATGAATGTTCCAAGTTCTGATCAGGGGCAATCTTCAGCCAATAAAAAAGGATTTGTTATATTGTGTAAATTAAAGGAAATTTTATGAATTTAGATGCAATAAAAAATCTAGACATCAAGGATCTTTTGTCTAAGTTTAAGGGTGGCGGAGGCATTCTGGATGATAAAAAATTATTAGTTAAATTTGGAATAGGCTTTGGGTCTATTTTGTTATTTTTAATTGTTTATTACGCTTTCGTTTCGCCGATTGTTAAAAACCAAGAGTTAAAAATTAACGAGATGAATGAAAATAAAAATAAAATTACCGAATATTCAGAAAATATAATTAGTTTAAAAAAATTGGTGAAAAAAATTGAACCCGAATTTATAAAAAGCAGCAAATTATTCCATAATAAAAAGGAGGTCGAAGATCTTTATCAGAATATAAGTAAATTTGCCATGTCCAACGGTTTAACAATTATTAATATTAAAAAAAATGAGCCAAAAGCTGTAATGGGTAAGCAAGCTACTCAAGGAACAGAAATTAATCAAGATAACCAAAATCAAGAAAATCAAGTTGTCAATGATCCAAGTTCAGCAAAACCATTATATTATAAAATTCCGGTAAGTTATAAAATCAAAGGTAATTATTTAGGTTATTTGAAGTTTAGAAGGGCTTTATCTAAATCGAACAAGGTTATCAATTTTGATTTAGAAACAATAAGTGTTGAAAAGGAAACAGGATCAATATTATCAGAAGGAACTATTTCAATTGTGGGATTACCGGATGAATATGAAAGTTAAAAACATTATTTTTGCTATAATTATTTTGCTTCAGTTTACTTACGTTAATGTGAAAGCCGAAGATGTTAAAAATATTGAAGATGAAGAACTTCCAGCTACAGATCCTTTTGCTGGTAGTGCAACTGTAACAGCATCTATTGTAGAAACTGATTCTTCAGCTGGTGATATTATGAATAATATGAGATTGATTGCCACCGTTTCCGGTGCACACAAAAAAATAGCTGTTCTTGCAATGCCCGACGGTAGGGCAACAAAATATGAAGAAAATGAATTTATTTTTGAAAATTTAATAATAGTTGAAATTAATAACGACTATATTGTCGTAAGTCCCAACGAAGGCGAGGAACATGAAGTTTATTTAACGGGGCAAATTAAACCCCGGGAAGGTAATTAAATGAAGAAAAATATTTTAAATATAATTTTATTTTTGTTATTAGGTTTTTTTGTTAATTCATGTGCCACAGATTCGTCACTTAAAGGAAAATCTCAACACATCAAAAATATTGAGAAACAAGCAAAAATACCCAAAAAAATACAGCGTCATGGAAAAGATAAATTAATAGATCCTTCAAAAGTCGTGGTTGAAGGACGGATTGAAATGGATGAGTTGGTTAGAACTGGTCCTAAACCCTATGATACCGATATTGATGTAAGACCCGATTCAAGAAAAACCATCACCACAGAACAGGTAAGAAATTATGTCACCATACCCGATGAATATGGCAATCTTAAACAGACTGTAAGCATAAACTTTAACAATGTAGATTTTAGTACCGCCATGTCATTAATGGCCGACATTGGAGACGTTAATATATTGGTGGGTGATGAAGTTAGTGGGACAGTTACTGCAAAAATTACCGATGTTGCATGGGATGTGGCATTTCAAACGATCTTGGATATGAGAACTTTAGGTGCAGATATTGATGTTGCTAATGGCATTATAAGGGTACACAGCCCAGAAAAATTAACCAGCCAAGAAGAATTTAAGTCAGCGCGCGCTGAAGTTTTGAAGAAAAAAATTCAGTTAGAAGAGTCCGTCGAACCTATATTGGCTGAGATATTTAGGCTGTATTATATTAGCCCGACCCAGGCAAAGCAGACTTTGGAAGATTTGTTTATTACCCAGGGGGCAGAAGGGGCTACAACTCTTAGCAATATTAAAATAACAGTAGAGGATACAACGCGATCAATAATTGTCAGAGGTCATAAACCAGATTTAGATGTTATTGATTCTGTCATCAGAGAAATTGACATAAAAACTAGACAGGTATTAATCGAAGCATTTATCGTTGAGGCTACCTCTGATTTTCAAAAACGTTTGGGATCAAGAATTGGAGCGATGCAAAAACAGGATAGGGGAAGTAATCAACAAACTATTTCTGGAATAACCGGAGGCGGAAATGCCGCAACTACTTCAGGCGGAATTACATTAGGTGCTGCCGCTGGAACCCTCGCCGCCAACACAATAACTGGCGGAACAAGTGGTATAGGAATTCTCAAACAATTGGGTGCTCGTGCACTTAAATTGGAAATTGAAACTTTGCAGTCACTAGGAATAAGCAACATCATATCAAGCCCAAGTGTTTTTACATTAAATAACCAGGAAGCTAAAATTACCCAAGGAACTGAAATAGCATATCAAGTAACATCTGAAGGAACCACTACAACAGAGTTTAAAGAAGCTGCACTCTCTTTAGTAGTAACACCAAGCGTTATTGGTGATGGTAATGTTTTATTGGATATACAAGTAAACAATGATTCTCCAACAACAGTTTCAGGTTCTGATGAACCCGCAATTAAGACAAATGAAATTACAACAAAATTACTGGTAAGCGATGGAGATATTGTTGTGATTGGTGGAATTAAAATTAATACATCATCAGACAATAAAACAGCAACCCCAGGAATGAGCAAACTACCGGTAGTTGGCAATTTATTTAAGGGAAAATCAGTAAGTGATAAAATGGACGAATTACTTATTTTTATTGCACCACGGGTAATATAATCATGCCTCGACTAGACGATACCAGCGAACAAAACATTTTGAATATGTTGATGGAACACTCAATGGTTAGTGCTGAGCAAATGCACCGAATAACAACAATGAGTAAAGAAGTGGGTAAATCGAAATTAGAAACTGCTTTTGAACTTAATCTTGCGGATGAAAAGAAAATACTTAATCTTTTGTCTAAGACATATTCTTTGGATATCGTAGATTTGAAACCTTACAAAGTTGATGAAAAGTTGAAAAAAATTGTAGATGCAAGATATATAGTAGAAAATTCATTGGTTCCATTTGAAATCAGTAACGGAACATTAAAAATTGCAATACCCGATGCTTCAAAACTAAGTTTGATGAAAAATCTTAAAACAATTACAAAGATGGACCCTGAACTTTATGCAGCAAGCATTTCCGATATTAATGATTTTATTATTCGCTTGGTTGGTGAGGATACAGCCGAAACAAAAAAAGTTGACTCTAAAAAAATAAAATTAGTACAAGTAAAGAAGAAGGAAAGAGATTTAGTCGAAGTTGGATCAGAAGTCATTGTGTTTGGAGAGAAAATTATCTCAGAAGCAATTGATCTAGGTGCCAGCGATATTCATATAGAGGCTTTTCGAAACACAGCAAATATAAGATTCAGAATTGATGGAATATTAAAAACAATGGAAGAACATACCAAATTTTTAAAAGAAAATTACAACGCGGTTGTGACTCGAATAAAAATAATAAGTAAACTTGATATTGCAGAACGAAGAATGCCTCAGGATGGAGCTTCTACCTTTAAACATGGTGATAAGGAAGTGGATTTAAGAATATCAATCTTGCCTACCAAGAATAACGAAAGAATTGTAATGAGAATTTTAAATAAGGAAGCCGGAGATAAAAGATTAGATGAACTAGGTTTTGAGGAAAAAGATTTAGCAAAGCTGGTAAAATCTATTACCTCACCACAGGGCATGGTTCTGGTGACAGGACCAACGGGAAGTGGAAAAACAACAACTTTGTATAGTATTTTAAAGCATATCAACAATCCCGCTATGAATATTTTAACCGCAGAAGATCCCGTTGAGTATGAACTTGAGGGAGTAGGGCAAGTTCAAGTTAGAGATGATATCGGATATACATTTGCGTCTGCCCTTAGATCTTTTCTGCGTCAAGATCCAGAAGTTATATTGGTTGGAGAGATTAGAGACAAAGATACGGTAGACATTGCCTTGAAGGCGGCCTTAACAGGTCACTTAGTATTTAGCACTCTTCACACTAATGATGCTCCAAGCACTATTACAAGGTTGCAGAATATGGGTACACCCAATTATTTAATTTCAGCAGCCTTGTCACTTATTATGGCTCAGCGTTTGGCTCGTAAAACATGTACTGAATGTAGGGTGATTGATGAAAGTGTGACTCCTCAGCTATTGAATGCCATTGGTTTTTTACCCGAACAATCTACTCGAGCTCGTATTTATGTAGGTAAAGGATGCAATAAATGTGGTGGCTCCGGTTACAAGGGAAGAATGGGAATTTATGAAGTATTGGATGTTGATAAACAATTAAAGCAAGGGGTCTTATCCAACTTAGGTCAAAATGAACTTGTTGCCCTTGCTAAGAAAAATGGATTTAGGACAATGCAACATATGGGTCATGATCTTTTACTAAGCGGTGATCTTGCTTATAAAGAATATGACAGAGTATTGTCGATGTCAGGATAATGCTTAATTTTGAATACAAGGGTATTTCTGCAGGAAAATATATCGAAGGCGAAATAGAAGCGCTTAATAACGCTGAGGCAGCACATAAATTAAAAGAACAAAAAGTCATCATTACAAAATTAATTCAATCAAAGAAAAAGAAAAAAGAAGCCAAAAAAAAAGAAAAATCTTCTTTTAGTTTTGGCACAGGTGTAAAGCCCAAAGAAATATTAATTTTTTGCAAACAGTTTGCCACCATGTTGAGGGCTGGATTGCCTGTTTTGAATACTCTTAATATGTTGATTGAACAGACTAAAGCTCCAGGGATGAAAAAAATTATTACCAGCATACGTACGGATTTAGAAGCTGGAAATGCACTTTCTAAATGTTTTGAAAAACATCCAAAAGTATTCGATACTGTTGTTGTCAATTTAATAAAAGCGGGAGAGGCAAGCGGTAAACTAGATACTTTTTTGCAAAGAATAGTTATTTCTCTGGAAAAACGTGAAAAAATTAAATCGCAAATTAAAAGCGCCTTATTTTATCCGGGAGTACTTTTATCGGTAGCAATTCTAGTGACTATTTTCATGTTAATTAAAGTAGTGCCGGTATTTGTTAAAATGTATGAAGGGATGGGTGTAGAGGTACCGGGCTCCACAGCTGCCATTATGTCAGCCAGTGACTTTATGCG
>CAJXDV010000042.1 GCA_913052435.1 uncultured Pelagibacteraceae bacterium | reverse complement strand
GGAAATAAAATAATCAATTTTCAAAATTACAATGCTCAAACAATTGGTATTATTCTTTTATGGTTGTCAGCATTTCTTACGCTTTACACTGGTTATGAATATTTAAGAAAAGGTATAGACCATGCTATTTCTGAGGATAAAAAGGATTAAGCTGCTTTCTTCTTTCTCACTAACTTTCCATAACTTGTGGATAAATCTATAATAAGATCACATACTTTATAACTATTGTCAGCAATTTGAGAAACGGGTGTAATTTCTGCTGCAGTACCAGTTAAAAAACAGCCAACAAAATTTGGAAGTTCTTTGGGTGATATTTTTCTTTCATGAACTTTTATATTTTTAGATTTTGCAATTTCAATTACTGTTCTTCTGGTTATCCCATCCAAAAAACAATCTGGAATAGGTGTGTGGAGCTCTCCTTTATTGTCTTTAAAAAAAATATTTGCACTCGTAGACTCTGCAATATTTCCTTCATGATCTAACATAAGAGACTCGCTATAACCTTGTCTTTCAGCTTCATGTTTTGACAAAGTGCAGATCATATACAATCCTGCAGCTTTACTATCCCAGGGTATAGTGTTTGGTGCTGGCCTTCTCCAATTTGAAATATTTAATTTTATTCCCTCTAATTTTAATTTTGGATCAAAATAATCTCCCCATTCCCATGTTGCTATTGCAACATTAATTTTTGTATTTTGTGCTGAAACACCAATCATTTCACTTCCGCGCCAAGCAAATGGCCTTACATATCCATTTTGAACATTTTGAATTGAAATTATTTTTTTGCATGCATTATTAATTTCTTCTTTTGAATAAGGTATTTTTATGTCCATCCTTTTAGCTGAATGGTAAAGTCTATCAGTGTGTTCTTCCAACTTAAAGATTTCACTTTCGTAGACTCTTATTCCTTCAAAAACTAAGCTAGCATAATGAAGTCCATGGCTGATGACATGCAGTTTGGCATCTTGCCAATCAACAAGTTCATTGTTATACCAAATTTTACCTTCTCTTTTATCGTAGGGTATCATTAGATTATTTTTTTTTAAAAAATATCTTTGTATATATAATATGTCAATATAACTTACCAATATGAAAAAACTTCTATATCTCAAAGATTATGAATTAAAACAATATATAGAAAAAATATTTATGGGATACAGAGAAACAGTCTCTGATGCAAAAAAAGTACTAGATAAATACTCTATTGGAGTGGCACATAACAAGGTCATTTATTTAATATCTTTATATGAAGGAATATCTATTTCTGAACTTCTAAAAAAGCTTAAGGTGACCAAACAAAGTTTGAATAGAGTTTTAAAAGATCTGATTAAACTCAAAGCAATTAAATATAATAAAAATAAAAATGATACTAGAATAAAACATGTATTTTTTACTGAGGAAGGAAGAAGATTATTTAATGAAATTTTTGCAATACAAAAAAAAAGAATTTACAAAGCTTTTCTTGATTCTAGACCTGAAGAAGTAATGGGTTTCAACAAGGTATTAAAAAAAATAATTAATGAAAAATTTTAAAGCTCATATTTTAGTAGTAGATGATGATGACGGCATAAGAGATTTGGTAAAACAATATTTAGGAAAAAATGATTATCTCGTAACTACTTCAAAAAGCGCGGAAGATGCTTTGGAAAAAGTTAAAATAATTAAATTTGATTTAATTGTATTAGATATAATGATGCCTGGTAAAACTGGCCTAGAATTCACTTTTGAAAATAAAGGAAAAATAGACACACCAATTATACTATTAACAGCTAAAGGAGAACCATCAGATCGAGTTGAAGGACTTGAGATTGGTGCTGATGATTATTTGCCAAAACCTTTTGAACCTAAAGAATTAATTTTAAGAATTAATAACATTTTAAATAAAACAAAGATTGAGGACTCAAAAAGAATTATTGAATTCGGAAGTATTAAGATAAATCTAAATAAATTGTTTATCTACAAAAATGAAAAAAGCTTAAAAATTAATAACACTGAAAAAATAATTTTAGAAAAAATGATAAATTTTCCAGGTAAAATTTTTAAAAGAGAAGAAATTGGAAATTTGATTAATTTGGAAAAAGAAAGATCAATTGATGTTATAATCACAAGATTAAGAAAAAAAATAGAAGAAAATCCAAAAAGCCCAAAATATTTGCAAACAATTAGAGGAGAGGGTTATGTTTTATGGATTAAGTGAAATTATAAAAAATTTACTACCCAAAAGATTATTTTATAGAGGACTTTTAATTGTTGCCGTTCCAATTGTCGTTCTACAAGTAACTATCACTTTAGTCTTTTTTGATAGTTTGTGGATAAAAACAAACAAAGGTATGACCAAGTCTTTGGTAAGTGAAATTGTTACAATTATTGATATTTACAACAACGAAAGTGAGTACAACAAAAAAATTGTAACTGATTTATATAATAAAAATTTTAGTTTTTCAGTCAGATTTTTAGAAAATGAAAAACTTCCAGATATAAAAGTTGAAAGATGGTTTAGTCCTATGGATAGAACTTTGAGAAAAGAATTAAAACCAAAAATTAATCAATATTGGTTCAATACAATAGCTTACAAAGAAGTTGTTGATCTAAGAATAAAATTTAGAGATGGTGTTTTGCAAATTTTTTTCCCTAAAGAAAGGATACAAGCTTCTTCATTTCGAATATTTGCATTATGGATTACACTACCTGCAATTTTGATGATCACAATTGCGATTATTTTTCTTAAAAATCAAACAAGACCAATTACAAAACTTGCAGAAGCTTCGGAAAGATTTGGTCGAGGTGAAGACATTGAAGAATTTAGGGCTTCTGGCGCTTTAGAGATAAGAAAAGCAGGCTTAGAATTTGATAAAATGAGAAAGAGAATTCTTAGGCATTTAAATCAGAGATCTGAAATGTTATCTGGTATTAGCCACGATTTAAGAACACCATTAACAAGAATAAAACTTCAGTTAGCAATGATTAAAGATAAAGATTTATCAAAAAGATTGTCTGAAGATGTTGACGAAATGGAAAAAATGTTAAATGAATATCTTCAGTTTGCCAGTACAGACGCTAAAGATAAAACTGAGACTTTTGATTTATCTGAACTTGTTAAAAATATAAATAACAAATACGAAAATCCAAACATTATTAACGATTTTGATTCACAAATATACTTTAATGGAAGAAAAAATTTAATTCAAAGATGTATAAATAATTTAATTGATAATTCACTTAAATATGGAAAAAAAATTGTTGTTAAAATAAAAAAACAAAATTCAAATATTATTATATCAATTGATGATGATGGTCCAGGTATACCAAAATCAGAATATCAAAATATTATAAAACCTTTCTATAAAATAGATAAAAGTAGATCAGATTCAAAATCTAGTGTTGGTTTAGGGTTGGCCATATCATCTGATATAGCCAAATCTCATGGGGGTGATATTAATTTTGAAAAATCAAAATTAGGAGGTCTACAAGTTAAGATTTCTTTGCCCGTTTAGTTTTTTTTGAAGTCTTGCTCTTTTTAATTTTGTTTAATTTTTTTTCTAAGTTGCTAATTCTTTTATTTAAGATTTCCACTTCCTCTTTACTTGCTAGTTTCATTCTAAAGACTATTTCATCTCTTTTTGATTTTAATATATTTACAATTTCAACACTAATATCTTTATAACTAACCAATCCTTGTTCGATCAATTTAGCAAATTTGTCGAATACAAACCTTGATTTTGACATAATAATTAATTAACAAAATTATATTTTAATACTTATAATATAATAATATTTATTAATGTTTATCAATAATTTTAATCCAGTTGCTTTTCAGTTATTTTCTATAGAAATCAGATGGTACTCTTTGGCATATATTTTTGGCTTAATATATGGTTGGATGTATTGCAAAAGAATACTTATTAAAGATCAAAACATAAAAAATCTTTTTGATGATTATATTGCTTATTTAATTATAGGAATAATAATAGGAGGCAGATTAGGTTATGTTTTTATATACAATCCCGTTTATTTCTTAAACAATATACATGAAATACCAATGTTATGGAATGGCGGAATGTCATTTCATGGTGGAGTAATTGGAATTATTTTTGCTACAATTTTATTCTGTAAAAAAAATGATCAAGAATTTTTTTATTTTCTTGATTTAGTTGCTGTAACTGCTCCAATGGGAATTTTTTTGGGGAGAATTGCAAATTTTATAAATTCTGAACTATATGGACGAGAAACAGATATGTTTTGGTCTGTAAAATTTATTCAAATCGATAATTTAAGTAGACATCCATCGCAAATTTACGAAGCAATCTTTGAAGGAATAATTTTGCTTTTTATTTTAAACATATTTTATAAAAAATTTTCACAAAAGACTGGGGTGATCTCTTCTCTATTTATTATTTTATATTCCATGTTCAGATTTTTTATTGAATTTACTAGAGCACCAGATCCACATTTGGGACTTATAGCTTTTAATTTTTCTTTGGGTCAAATTGTAAGCATCCTTTTTATGTGTGCTGGTTTAGTTTTGCTTTATACTCGTAATGATATTAAAAAAAAATAACAAAATTTCATTAGACAAGTTTATTGATAAAGCTTTATATGACAAATCTAAAGGTTATTACTCAAACAAAAACCCAGTTGGTCATCAAGGTGATTTTGTTACCTCTCCCAATATCTCTGTGATGTTTTCAGAAATGATAGCAATATGGCTTATTTCTTTTTGGGAAAATTTAGGTTGTCCAAAAAAAATTAATATAATTGAGCTTGGCGCTGGTTCCGGTGAGATGATGCGTCAAATTTTAAAAACCATAAATAATTTTAAAAAATTTAGATCAAGTGCTAAATTTTATATTCATGAAAAAAGTCAATATTTAAAAAAAATCCAAAAAAACAAAAACCAAAAATATGATGTAAAATGGACAGATAATTTAAATAAAATTTCCAAATATCCTTCAATCTTTATTGCTAATGAATTTTTTGATGCCCTTCCGATTAAACAATTTATTAAAAAAAAAAATGAATGGTTTGAAAGATTTATTAGTTCAAAAAACAAAAAACTTCAACTTGTTGATGTAAAAACAAAGTTATCAATCATAGAAAAAGTAATTAAGCAAAAAATAACTAATAATCAAAATTTTATTGAATACTCACCCTTGGCATTCAGAAAACTTGATATTATTTCAAAAATTATAAGAAGAAATAACGGTGGAATATTAATAATAGACTATGGCTATAATTCAAATAGAATGTTTAACACTCTGCAGAGTGTAAAAAATCATAGAAAAAATAATTTTTTGGAAAACATTTATCAGTCAGATATTACACATATGATTAATTTTAATTATTATAAAAAAAAAATCAAAGATATGAAACTTGACTTCATAAAACTAACAACACAAAGAGAATTTTTGATAAAATTGGGAATATTAGAAAGAGCAGAGATAATAAGCAAAAAAACACCTTTTTCAAAAAAGACTGATATTTATTTTAGATTAAGAAGATTAATTGATAAACAAGAAATGGGTTCATTATTTAAGGTCTTGTTTGCTAGTAAAAAGAAAAATAATTTTAAATTAGGATTTTAGATGATTCAATCTAAATTATTAAAAAAGTATAATAATATATCACATGGATTTTTTAATAACTTGGACGGATATTCAAAAGGTGTTTATAAAAGTTTAAATTGTGGAATTGGATCTAAAGATAAAAAAAAGAATATTGAAGCTAATTTAAAAAAAGTTTGCAAAAAACTTGGCTGTTCAAAAAATAATTTGATCTTACTAAATCAAATACATAGTAATATAGTTTATGTAATTAATAAAATACCTAAAAAAAAACTTACAGGCGATTCTATTATTACTAACAAAAAAAAAATTGCTCTTGGAGTTCTTACTGCTGATTGTGCTCCTGTTTTTATATATGATCCGGATAATAATTTAGTTAGTGCAATTCATGTTGGTTGGAGAGGTGCGTATAATAAAATAATAACAAAAACTATTAATAATTTTAAAAACAAGGGCAGTAAAATCAATAATTTAATTGCAGTTATTGGACCATGTATCGCAAAACAAAGTTATGAAGTACAAAGTGATTTTTTGAAGAGATTTCTTAATCAAAATAAATTTAATAAAAATTTCTTTAATTTTAAAAATAAAAAAATTTTTTTTAGTCTAAACGAATATATTAAGAATCAACTTAAGAATAGCGGTGTTGGAAACATGGAGATTATTAATAAAGATACATTTTTAAATAAAAATAATTTTTTTAGTTCAAGAAGATCTTTAAAAAATAATTTTGATGATTATGGTAGAAATATATCTATAATTATGATTAAATAGATCATTCAAAAAAATGAAAATTCTCTCAGGAAATAGCAATAAACATCTCAGTGAGAAAATATCGAAATATCTCAAAAATAGATTGGTTAATTCTAGTATTAGAAAATTTGCTGATGGTGAAATTTATATTGAAATAAACGAGAATATAAGAGGTAACAGCATTTTTTTAATTCAATCAATTTCATCACCTGCTAATGATAATTTGATGGAACTGCTTTTATGTATTGATGCTCTTAAGAGATCGTCTGCAAAAAATATTACTGCTGTGATACCTTATTTCGGTTACGCAAGACAAGATCGTAAAGTTGCCCCCAGAACATCTATATCAGCAAAACTTGTATCAAATTTGATTACAAAAGCAGGAGCAGATAGAATAGTAACTGTCGATCTTCATGCTGGCCAAATACAAGGTTTTTTTGATATTCCAGTCGATAACCTTTTTGCGACACCAATTTTCACAAGACATATTAAAAGAAAAATAAAAAATAAAAATTTAATTTGTGTGGCTCCTGATGTTGGTGGAGTTGAAAGAGCAAGAGCCTTGGGAAGAAAGTTAAATGCTGAACTGGCAATAATTGATAAAAGAAGATCTGCACCTGGTAAATCTCTGGTTATGAATGTCATAGGAAATGTTAAAGGTAAAATTTGTATTATTGTAGACGATTTAATTGACTCTGGTGGAACAATAGTAAATGCAACAGAAGCATTAAAAAAAAGAGGCGCAAAAGAAGTTCATGTTTATGTTACACATGGTGTTTTAAGTGGCGATGCGGTTGAAAAAATTAAAAAATCTAAAATTAAAAATTTGGTTGTTACTGATACAATAAATATCTCAGATAGAGTAAAAAAAGTAAGAAATATAGAGATATTGTCCATATCTAATTTGTTAGCTGAGGCCATAAAAAGAATTTCTAATTCAACTTCTGTGTCTGATCTGTTTAAATAATTCTTGTAAAATTTAGATTCATCAGTTAAAAACCCTGCATTTTATGAATTTAATTCAAGCAACAATTAGAACTACTCAAACTAGAGGTCAAGTTAACACCTTAAGAAAAAATGGTGAGGTGCCAGGAATTATTTATGGTGGCGAAAGTGCTAATGAAAAGATTTCCTTAATAAAAAAAGATGTAAAAAATTTAATTGATAAAGAAAACTTTTTATCAAATGTTATTTCAATCAATATAGATGGAAAAGATCAGCAGGTTTTACCTAGAGACATTGCTTTTGATGCAGTTTCAGATGAACCGATTCATATTGATTTTTTAAGAATTGTAAAAGATGCAAAAATTATTTTAGAAATACCAGTTAAATTTATTAATCATGAATTATCTCCTGGATTAAAAAGGGGTGGCGTATTAAATATTGTTAGACGTAAGGTTGAATTAAGATGTCCAACTGAAAATATTCCTAGAGAGTTAACTGTTGATCTAAATGGATTGGATATTGGATCAAGTATCAAAATTTCATCTATTAATTTACCAGAGAACATAACTCCAACTATTCAAGGTAG
>CAJXDV010000041.1 GCA_913052435.1 uncultured Pelagibacteraceae bacterium | reverse complement strand
ATTTACTGATATTTTATATTACTAATTTTTCATTTTATTAGATGTAATTAAATATCCTATTTTGAATATTGCTCTAAATATTAAAAAGCTTTATTTTATTTACTTTTAATCATTTAATTATACTTCAATCACGTATAGTTCATTATTTCATTTATTATAATTTACTAAATCTATCTTCTATATTATTACATTAAATAATATATTTTATTATGTAATTACAATAGTATATACTATATACTTTATGTAAAATTTTAGATATTATATCCTATATCGTTACTTTATTAATTTGGCATATTTAACATCTCTCTTCTAAATATGTAAATACCAGAACTAATGATTATGAATAAACCTAAGAAATGCCATTGATTAGGAAAATGATTAAAGAAGAAATAACCTATAATGATGTTAGGAACTATCTCAAAATAGCCAAATGGAGCTAATTTAGAGGCATCTGCGTACCTTAATGAGAGTATTAAGAAGAAATGTCCTAAAGAAGCAAAAAAACCAATAGCAAACATCATATACCATTCATTAATAGTTGGTTGAACCCATACTGTAGGCATTATAATGCTACCTACAATGGCCCCTACTGTACCAGTTAACAAAAGAGTTAAAAGTGGATTATCTGAATTATGCAATTTTCTAGTTACAATTAAATAAAAACCATACATTACTCCCGTTCCTAAAGCTGCAAAACTTGCTAGATTAAATTCTACGAAACCAGGTCTTATTACAATTAATGAACCAATAAATCCTACAATAACAGCTGCCCATCTTCTAAAACCCACCTTTTCTCCTAATAAAATTGGAGATAAAAGAGTTACAATTAATGGAGCTATGAAGGCTAATGTAAGTGCTTTAGCTAAAGATATAATTGATATTGAATAAAAAAATAAAATATTTGCACAAAATAGTAATAGCCCTCTAATTAATTGAAGTTTAGGTTGTTCAGTCCAAGTTAGGTTTTTTCTAAAAAAAACCAACATAATAGGCAAGACAAAAACAACTGTAAAAAAATATCTGGACCAAGTAATTTGTAATATAGGTAATGTTGAGCTTAAATATTTAGCAAAGCCATCCATTACTGGTAACATTACCCATGCGGATAAATTTAAAATTATCGCCTTCATTAAGAAAAGTATTTCAGTGCAACAAATACAATAATAGGAACAGTAATTAAAGACATAATGGTAGATAACACAATCATACTTGAAATGTTATCAACTACCTCTTTGGGAGAATACATTGAAGCAACAAGGTAACATAAAATAGCACTTGGCATAGAAGATTGAATTAAAAGTACTCCAGCAGCAAAACCTGATAAATTAAAAATTTTAATAAGTATAAATCCAATTATTGGACCAACAATAACTCTTCCGATTGATGATATAAAAGCTGATTTAAATGAAAAAATCTTCATTTGAGTTAAAGCTATTCCTAAAGACATTAAAATAAGAACAATCATTGTGTAGGCCAGTAGCATTACTGTGTTTAAAACAAACTGTGGCATATCAATTTCAAAATAAAGAAAAGCTACAATAATTAATATTGCATAAAAAGAAGGGCTTTTTAGAACAACAATAAAATCAAATTCTTTTTTTGCCAAAAAAACATTTAATGTAAAATGAAGAAAAACTACTAAAGACGATATAGCGGCAGCTACACCCATTCCTAATTTTCCATAAGCAAATAAACATATTGGAATGCCCATATTTCCAGTGTTGGGAAGAATAAAGGGTGGTAATTCTCTTATATAATCTTTTTTCATTAAAATTAAAAAGATTATTCCCACAATTCCAAAATTTATAAGTAGTATTAAAGCATAAATAAAATATTCAGCAAAAATAGCAAAAGTTACACCTGTAGAAGTTAAAGCAAAAATTATTAAAGAAGGAGTTCCAAAATTTGCAGCATAATTTGTGATAAAAGATGTATCTAAATTTGGATTTTTCTTACCTAAAAAATAGCCTATAGCAATAACAAAAAATACAGGAAATATTATTTCAAATAACTTTAGATATAATTCCATATCTAAAATAATCTAATTAAGACAGGAGCTTTTAATATATTGCTATTAACTTTTAATGATTTTAAACATTTTTTAGAATTTAGTTCATTGGCTTCATGTGTAATAATAACTATAGAGGCAGTTTTTCTTTTATTATCTGGTATCTGAATTAATCGTTGTACAGATATATTAAACTTAGCTAATTGTCTTGTAATTATTGATAAAACTCCAGGTTTATCTTTAACTTCTAGTCTCAAATAAAGAGAATTAGAATATTTATTCATATCGTAAATTTTAACTTTTTTTCTTCTATTGTCAGAAATTCCAAAGGGATATTTAATATTGCCTCTAAGTATTGATAATAGATCAGACATTAAAGCTGATGATGTTGGTCCAGGACCAGCACCTTCTCCTTGCAAAACACTTTCTCCAACAGGGTTTCCCTCAAGTATTACTGCATTCATAACACCATTAACATTACCAATATAAGTATTTTTTTTGACTAAACATGGATGGACACGTTCAAATAATTGATTATTTATTATTTCGGTAATGCCTAATAATTTAATTCTATAATTTAATTGATCAACAATTTCAAAATCCTTACTATCAATATTTTCGATACCTTCCATTAAATATTTTGAATTAGAAATTTTATTATTAAAGGATAAAGCTGAAAGTATTTTAACTTTTGCTAACGCATCATATCCATTTAAGTCAAACTTAGGATTTCCAGGTTCTGCATAACCAAGTTTTTGGGCTTTGCTTAAAACATTTGCAAAACTATCCTTTGTTTGTTCCATTTCAGAAAGAATATAATTGCAAGTTCCATTTAGAATGCCGTAAACTTTTTTAATTTTGTTTGTTGCAAGACCTTCTTTTATAGTTCTTAAAACTGGAATTCCTCCACCAACTGATGCTTCAAACTCAAGATTAACTTTATTTTTTTCAGCAAGTACAGCTAAATAATCTCCATGTTTTGAAATTAAAGCTTTATTTGGAGTAATAACATGTATTTTATTTTTTAAAGCTTTTTCTACAATTTTTTTAGATATTCCATCAGAACTTCCTATAGCCTCAATTAAAATATCAATTTTTTTGTCATTAATTATTTTTAATGGGTTTGTGTAAAAAATATTTTTATTAATTTTAAATTGTCTTTTTTTATTTTTATTTCGAGCCGATATAGCAACAACTTTTATTTTTTTTCCTGTTTTTATATAAATATCTTTTTTTTTGGAATTTAATTCATTTAATAGATAGGAACCAATTTTACCAAGACCAACAACAGCAATATTAATTGTTTTTTTCATTTTACTTATCTAATTTAGGATAGTTACTAAGTTTTCCATATTCAATTGCATTTTCTTTAAATTGATTAAAAGATAAATCATAATCAAATCTAATATCCGATATTTTTTTAATGATTTTTGACTCTTTTTTATTTTTCCAAAAACCACTTTTTGTATCAACTGAACAATTTGTTAAAAGCAATAGTAATATTAAAGCTAGAATTAATCTAATCACTTAACCCTTCTCTTTCGTTAAAATCATAAAATATATTCATATTTTGTACAGCTTGGCCAGCACCACCTTTAATCAAATTATCGATACTAGACAATAATATAATTTTGTTTTTATATTTGCTTTTGCAGACAGAAATAATACAATTGTTTGTATTGATTACATCATTTGTGCTAAGAAAAGTATCTGCTTTAGCTATCTTTATAAATGGTTGATTCTTATAATGTTTGTTTAAATATGAAATAATCATATTTTGAGTTACACCTTTGTTGAGGTCTAAATAAATTGTACTTAATATGCCTCTAAACATTGGAGTTAAATGTGGAGTAAATTGGAATTTATTTTTTTTTCCTGTATTTAAATCTAACTCTTGTTGTATTTCTGAGTTGTGTCTATGTGAGGCTAATCCATAAGCGCTTAAAGACTCATAAAGATTTTTATCTTTATATTTTTTATGTACGGCTCTACCTGCTCCTGAATATCCTGATTTTGAATCTATTATAATATTTTTATTATTAATTAAATTTTTATTAATCAAGGGTATTAAAGGTAATAAAATTGATGTTGGATAACATCCTGGACATGAAATTATTGAATATTTTTTTATTAAATTTTTTTTAATTTCAGGTAAAGCATAAATGCTTTTTTTGATCATGTGTTTAGCTTGATGTTTATTTTTATACCATTTAAGAAAATCTTTAGCTTTTCTTAATCTAAAGTCAGCAGAAAGATCTATTAATATATTTTTTTTAAGTAGTAATTTTGATATCTTTTGAGTTTCTCCGTCTGGTAAGGCTGTAAATATAGCATCTATATCAGTAAGTAATTTTTTATTAAATTTAATAATTTTAGGTAATTTTTTATTATTTAAACTTTTATCAAAATATGAAATTTTTTTACCAATAGATGAGTTTCCACAAAGATGTTTAATTTTAACATTTTTGTGTTTGGCTAATATTTTTGTGAGTTGAATACCAATATAACCAGTTGCTCCTGCAATAAGCACATTAATCATGTTCATAATTTAATATAACAGTTGTTGATAAAAAAGATATTATCTTTTAGAAAACTGAAAGCTTTTTCTGGCTTTGGCTCGACCAGGTTTTTTTCTTTCAACAGATCTTGAATCTCTTGTTGTTAATTTTTCTTTTCTTAAGGTAGGTTTAAAATTTTCATCAAACTTAAGCAATGCTCTAGAAATACCATGTACTAATGCACCAGCTTGTCCTGTGTGTCCACCACCAACAACTTTAGAATTAACATCATATTCAGTTGATTGATTAATGATTTCAAATGGTCTTAATATTTGTATTTTATGATTTTCTCTAGTGAAATAATCATCAAAATTTTTTCCGTTTACAAAAATCTTACCAGTTCCTTTTTTCAACCAAACTTTAGCTATAGAGGTTTTTCTTCTTCCAGTAGCATATTTGCTGTCTTTGAAGTTTAATTTATTTTTTGTAGATTCTTGTTGATTATTTTCCATTTTAATTTCTTGCAATATTTTTTTCGTTTAATTTAGATAGTTCAATTATTTGAGGGTTTTGAGCATTATGGGGATGGTCAGATCCTGCATAAATTTTCAATTTTGTTAATTGTTTTTTTGCAAGAGGGCCATCTGGCAACATTCTCTTTACAGCCAGTTTTAAAACTTCTCCGGGTTTAGATGAATGAAGTTTTTCAGGTGAAGTTTCCTTAATACCACCAGGATGTCCGGTATGTCTGTAATATTTTTTGTTTTGAAATTTACTTCCTGTAAATTTAATTTGGTCAACATTTTTAATCACTACAAAGTCTCCGTGATCCATATGGGGTGTGAATGTTGTTTTGTTTTTTCCTCTAATGATTTTAGATACAATTGTGGCTAATCTACCTACTACCGCACCTTTGGCATCGATTTCAAACCACTTGCTATTAACGTCGTCTTTTTTAACAAATTTTGTCATGGATGCGGGATTAATACTTATTATTATATATATTGTCAATTTATTATATTAATCTTGTAATAGAATTAATAATTGTATTTGATTAATAAATGTTTAAAAAAATGTTGTTTTAAAGGATATATTAGGTCCAAAAATTATAATCTTATAAAAGGAATTTTTATGAGTGAGAAAAAGAAAATTGTTCCAAAGACTTATAAATTTGACACATTAAGTTTACACGCAGGTTATCAACCTCATAAAAATGCAGGTTCAAGGCAAGTGCCTATATATCAAACAACCTCTTATATTTTTGATGATGTAGATCATGCTGCTGCACTTTTTAATCTTGAAAGAGGTGGTCACATATATAGTCGAATATCAAATCCGACAGTAGCTGTATTAGAAGAAAGAGTTGCTTCACTTGAGGGAGGAACTGCAGCCTTAGCAACTTCTTCTGGGATGAGTGCAATATTTTTAGCTGTAATGACGTTGTGTGAAGCAGGAGATCATTTGGTTGTATCGTCACAATTATACGGTGGTACAGTAAACTTATTCAGATTAACTTTACCAAAATTCGGGATTAAAACTACTTTTGTTAAACCTAGGGATACTCTAGGCTTTAAAAAAGCTATTCAAAAAAATACCAAAGTTATATTTGGTGAACTTGTAGGTAATCCAGGAAATGAAATTATGAACATGCCAGAAGTTGCTAAAATAGCTCACGAAGCTGGCATTCCCTTAATGGTAGATTCTACATATCAAACTCCATATCTTTGTAAACCATTTGAACATGGTGCTGACATAGTAATCCACTCTTTAACAAAATGGATGGCGGGACATGGATCGTCAATGGCAGGTATAATAGTAGAGGGAGGAAAATTTAATTGGATGCAAAATGACAAATTTCCAACCATGACAGCTCCTTATGAAGGCTATCATGGATTATCATTTGCTGAAGAATTTGGACCAACTGCTTTTACTATGAAAGCAAGAGCTGAGGGCATGAGAGATTTTGGACCTTGTTTAAGTCCACAAAATGCTTGGAATGTATTACAAGGTATTGAAACTTTATCAGTAAGAATGCAAAAGCATTGTTCCAATGCTGAAAAAATGGTTGAATATTTATTAGAACATAGCAGTGTCGCATGGGTTTCACATCCGAGTGTACCTAGTCATCCCGATCATGATTTAGCAAAAAAACTTTTACCTAAAGGTCGAGGTTCAATGATAGCTTTTGGTATTAAAGGTGGTAAAGAAGCTGGAGAAGCGTTTATAAATAATGTTAAGCTCGCTTCTCACCTTGCAAATGTTGGTGATACTAGAACTTTGGTACTACATCCAGCATCAGCAACACATTCTCAAATGGATGAAGCTACTTTAAAGTTTGCTGGTTTATCTCATGATATGATTAGATTATCTGTAGGCTTGGAAGATATAGAAGATATAAAAAATGATTTTGAGAATGGATTTAGGGCTGCTAGAAAGCCAAAACTTGTTTCAAATCAATGAAATTTAAGGTTAATAATAGCGATGTCTACGCTTCAACAGGTGGAAGACCTTTTGATAAAAAAAAACCACTAATTATCTTTGTTCACGGAAGTGGTTTGACTCATATGTGCTGGGTTTTGCAAACTCGATATTTTGCATTTCATGGATATAGTGTTTTGGCCCTAGATATGCCCGGTCATGGTCTTTCAGGAGGTGAGAGTTTAAAAACTATTGAAGAAATGGCTGTATGGATAAATGATGTAATGATGACAGTAGGATATAAAGAGACTTCTTTGGTGGGACATTCTCAAGGGTGTTTGGTTACTATGGAATGTGCTTCTAGATATCCAGACAAAATTAAAACATTAAGTCTATTGGGTGGTGCTGGTACCATACCTATGAATCCTGAATTATTGTCTTTAGCAGAAAATAATGACCCTAAAGCAATAGACTTGATGATGGACTGGGCACATGGTCCTGCTGGTCATTTTGGTGGTCATCCAGTTCCTGGTTTATATCATATAAACACAGCTAAAATGTTAGCACAAACCAGAGAAATTAAGGATACTCTAGGAGTAGATTTTAGAGCATGTGACAACTATAAAAATGGATTTGAAGCAGCTAAAAAAATAAGTATTCCCACATTATCTATTTTGGCTGTTCATGATAAAATGTGCACTTTAAAAGAAGGTAAAAAATTAGCCGATTTAATTAAAGACAGCAAAATACATATTATTGATAACTGTGGTCACATGATGTTATTAGAAGAAGCCGATAAAACTTTGGCTATACTAAAAAAATTTATAACAACAAATTATCCGCCTTTATTAGCGTAACTCAACGATATGTAAGATTATCTACTGGTATCGTGCATCCGGATAATATTAATGTAGATTTAAATCAAACTAGTAGTCTAGATTGAAAATTGTTTGTTAGATCTTGAGTTTAGATATAACAGATAAACAGAAGAACTAACTAAAAAAATAGAACTTATTTGGTGCATAGATGCTAAAACAATGTGTGCAC
>CAJXDV010000040.1 GCA_913052435.1 uncultured Pelagibacteraceae bacterium | reverse complement strand
AGGATTGGAAAAAGAATGAAATAAAAGACTCAGACTTTCATCCATTAAAAAAAACCTAATAATTTTTTTATTTGGTTCTTCATTAAATGGACCAGCCTCAAGAGACATTTTGGTAATAAAAAACTGGCTAATATATGCAAACGAAATAAATGATAATTCTTTTAAAAGCATTTAGATTTATTTTTCATATTGTTTGCAATTTAAAAACCCGCTAAGTATAATCACTTTTAAACAAGCGGGCATAGCTCAGTGGTAGAGCGTCTCGTTGCCAACGAGAAGGTCGTGGGTTCGAGTCCCATTGCCCGCTCCAAAAAGCATGAGTGATTTAGTTAGTAAAAAATGTATTCCTTGTGAGGGAAATATTCCGACATTCAATATTGATGAAATACATAAATATCTAAAAAAAGTAGATGGATGGGATGTAAAAGAAGATCAATCAAGTAGTTTTTATTTAATTAAAGAATTTAAATTTAAAAATTTTATTGAAAGTCAAAACTTTATAAACAAAGTAGGAGAAATTGCTGAAAAAGAAGGTCATCATCCCGATATATGGTTTGGATGGGGATATGCAAAAATCAAAATTTTTACCCATTCCATAAAAGGTTTGGCTCAAAACGATTTTATACTTGCTGCCAAAATTGATAAAATTATTTAATATCTTGGAATAATTTTAACAGATTTAAGAATTTTTTTATACTCTTCAATGACGTTTATTTTGAATTTTTTATTTAAACTAAGAATTAAATTTAATACAAAGTCGTATGCCTGAAATCCATAATGCATAATATGAATAAGTTTTAATAAGTCTTTTAATTCCAATGAATCAATTATTTTGAATTTTTTTACAAAAACACAATCTAATTGATACAAGTAATATAATCCAGTTCTTGTGTTATTATTAATAATTAGTGGAGCAAAACTTCTATTCTCAATTTTTGAAAACATATGTAAGTCAAAATCTAAATTTTCTAACTGATTATAAACATAAGGAAAGGGTTTTGCATCTATGTATGATGATATGGGAGATACTTCAATTTGAATAACCAACGAGTTTTTAATTTTATTATTGCCATATTTTATCAATTCTGACTCATAACCCTGTACATCTATTTTTATTAAATCAAAATCAGACTCTATATCATCAAGTTTTTTTGTTTTTACTTTTACCTTATCAATTATCTGTCCCCAATAAAAAAAATTGTGAAACATTTTATTATAATTATTATCTGGTTTTAAAAAGGAGCTCATACCAGGAGCTTTACAAATATTTAGTATTTTCTCTTTTCCATCTCCTATTGCAAAGTTGTAATATTTTTTATTTTTAGATTCATTCAATTTATCAAATTGAATTTTATTTGGCTCAAATCCCGTTAACTTACAATTTGTATTTTCTAAAAGAGAATCTATTAATATCTGTTTTTCACAAGGTGCTGCACCTATATCACAAATACTTATAGGATCTTCAATTTTTAAAAAATTCATTTTAATTTTTAAATATATAATTATACATTAATGCTTAAAGTGTCTTGTTTTTGAAAATACCAAAATTGTTTCTGTTTGATTTGCAAACTTTATAATTTCTTTATCTTTAATTGATCCATAAGGCTGGATAACAGCTCTAACACCCTCCTGTACCAAAGTTTCAATTCCATCAACAAATGGGAAAAAAGCATCTGAAGCAGCAATGATCTCATCATCATCTTTAATTTTTTGAAATTTATTCATTTTCTCAATTGCAATCTTGCAACTATCAAGTCTACTTGGTTGTCCTGATCCTATACCAATTGTGGCTTTATCTTTCGCTAAAACTATTGCATTTGATTTTACGTTTCTGCATACATTAAATGCAAAAATTAAATTATTAAATGTCTTCTGGTTTGGTTTCTTTATAGAGACTACTTTAAAATCTTTCTTTGAAAAAATTTTGTTATCTGAGTTCTGCACTAAAAGAGAATTAAAGTTTGATATAATATTATTCATTTTATGTAATTTTAAGTTGGAAGCATCAATAATTCTTAGATTTTTTTTCTTTTTTAAAATTTTTAATGCTTCTTTTTCAAATCTAATTCCAATTACTACTTCTAAAAAAATTTTACTCAATTCTATAGCCACTTCTTTATTTATTTTAAAGTTACATGATACAATTCCTCCAAAAGCACTAATTGGATCACATGCCAAAGCTTCTTTATAACTTCCAACTTTATTTTTGTTTATTGAAACACCACAAGGATTTGCATGTTTAACAATTACAGTTCCGAAATTTTTAGGCAGTGTTTTAGAAATATTTAATGCAGAAAAAATATCATTATAATTATTATAACTAAGCTTTTTTCCATGCAGTTGTAAAATTCCAAGCTCTTTTTTTGTGCTATATATAGCAGCTTTTTGATGAGGATTTTCTCCATATCTCAAGGTTTGAATTAAATTACCATGAAATATTTTTTTTTTTGGGAAAATATTGTTTGTTTTGGTGTTTAAGTAATTTGAGATTACAGAATCGTAATAAGCTGTAGTGCTAAATGCTTCCTCTGATAACTTTTCTCTATATTCTAAATTTGTTGAACCTTTATTTTTTTCCAGTTCTATTATTAAATTTTCATATTGATTAGTGCTTGTTATAACTGTTGTATCTCTGTAGTTTTTTGCGGCAGCTCTAACCATAGTTGGTCCACCAATATCAATATTTTCTACAATAATTTTATGATTTTGTGTTTTTGCTAAAGTATTTTCAAACGGATAAAAATTTACAATAACTAAATCTATCTCTTCAAATTTATTTTTCATCATGTCTCTTTGATGAATTTTATTGTTTCTTATACTTAAGATTCCTCCATAAATTTTTGGGTGTAATGTTTTTATTCTTCCTCCCAATATTTCTGGTGATTTTGTAAATTCAGAAACTTCCTTACAATGGTAACCTAATTTTTTTATTTCTTTATAAGTACCTCCGGAGCTAATTATTTTTATCTTGTATTTATTTAATATTCTTAAAATTGATTTTAAATTTGATTTATCTGATACAGAGATCAATGCTTGTTTAATTTTTTTCTTCATATCTTGCTTATTTCCCATTCAATCAATTGATCATCTTTTTGTGTGATACCAGAAATAAAAATGTTTTGGTTTTCGTTAAAAATGTTTTTTTTACCGAAATATAGACCAGTTTCAACACCAATAGATCCATGGTTAGAGCTAAATCTCCATCCTGAATTTTCAAGTTCAATCAAAATTGCTCTATTATTTTGTGTTTTTGTAACTTTTGTATCTGGCACCATATGAAATCGTATTTCAAAATTTGAAGATTTGAAATTTTTTTTTTTAATTAGTTTGTCTTTTCCAACAATTTTATTTGTTTCTGGATAGAATTCCAAAATTCTTTCGTGAATAACTCCATAATCAGACAAATATCCATCATGGGAACATTTGATGCACCAGTAATTTTTTTCATAAACAATATTTTTATTTAGTGTTTTTAATCCCCTATAAATTAAATTTGGTCCTTTTTTTGTTTTTTTAAAAGTACACGCTGATGAATTATTTAAAATAAGTGTCGAATGAGCCGCAGTTGACTTAGATATTCTATTTAATTGATGATGATAATCTTGGAAATAACCTGAATTAGATATCAATTTACTATCTTTAAAAAAAATTTCAAAAGATAAAGGTCCGCTTTGGTAATTTTCTGAATATTTTTTATCAGGACTAGATCCTGTATCCATAGCTATAATGATATTTTTATTTTTTAGAATTGAATAACCTCCCATTTCACAATTATCACTACTAAACTTGTATCGATGAAGATCTAAATATTTATCAAAGTCCGACAAATCATCTTCATGGTTACCATTAAATAAGAGGTTTTTTTTAACAGTTCCCCATGAAAAATTATATGTTTTACCTAAATAAAATATTATTTCGTCTAAATATTCAGGTATTTCGTGTAAAGATTCTTTTAAAAGTTCTCTAATTAAAACAAAATATTTTAAATAAAATACCAACTGTCCTACGTTTCTTGATCTCGGAAAGTATTGATTGTCAAAAGAAGAATCAATTATTTTTTTTAAAAGATTTAATCCATAAGATAAAAACTTTTCATTATTATAAGATATTCCCGACATTGTGATTGCAGCACAGCTTATCATTTTACCATCAACCAGATTAGATCTATTAATTTCGTTAATGAGATGATTTACTTGTTTGTTAATAATTTCATTAAATTTAATTTTATAATTACTTTCAGAACCATCATGAGTTATTTTAGAATTTGAAATCCAAGCTATTATCCTTTTAGATAGAATATCTATTTCCCAATTTTTAGGATTATAGCTTTGATTATTTTCAATCCAGTTTTTAATTATTGATTGAGTTATCGCGTTTGAAGATTTTAAATCTATGGTAAATAACCAATAAAAACTATGAATTTTTTTATAATCTTTATCTGAAATATTTTTATTTTCCCAAATTGAATTAACATTAAAGTTTTCTATTTTATTTTTCTTCTTTTCGTATTTTACTATACAACTTAATATACTGAGACTTGGCTTATAAATTAAAACTTTGTTATCTATTTTTGAGATTTTTTTATTATAAATTGATGAATTTAAATAAAATTGTCTTATTTGTTTAGAAAAAATATAGAAAAATTCATAAATAAAGTTAAATGAATTTTTCAAAAGCATTTTACTGAGACCTTAGCGTTTCTATATTTTTTTTAATATCCCCATTATTTTCTTTAAATATTGTTGTGCCAGAAACTAAAATATTTGCTCCAGCATTTATAACTTCTTTAGAATTAGAAAAATTAATTCCACCATCAACTTCAATATCAAAACAATATTTGTTTTTTTCTTTTATATCTTTTAGACTTTTAATTTTTTCGATTACATCTGGAATGAACTTTTGACCACCAAATCCAGGATAGACACTCATAATTAATATTAAATCAATGTTTGGTAGGTACCCATCCAAGATACTTATATTTGTATTTGGATTTAAAGATACACCAACTTTTTTATTTAGTTTTCTTATAAGATTAATTGACTCACTCAAATCTTCTGTTGCTTCAGGATGAACCGTAATAATATCTGCTCCTGCTTCCGCATAATCTTTAATATATTTATGTACAGACGAGATCATTAAATGAACATCAAAAGGTAATTTTGTATAATTTCTCAAAGCTTTAATTACGGTAGGACCAATAGTTAAATTGGGCACAAAATGACCATCCATAACATCAACATGAATCATGTCGGCTCTTCCTTCTTCTAATCTTTTGATTTCATTTCCTAACCGACTAAAATCTGCTGACAATATAGAAGGTGAAATTTGTATTTTTTTCATTGGTTACTAGATTAGTAGTATCAATTTTAAATAATAATAAAATTATTTTTTGCCAAATATATCGTATATTAGTCTAGAAATTTCGCTGTCTAACGGAAAAGAAAGCATTCCCATTTCACCATAGCCAAGCAAAACAGGTAATAGATAAAATCTTATCATAAATATAAACCAAGCTATATATAAAGGAACAACACCCCTAACAAGAAAGCTTGGAGTCATAAATTTAAATAAATTTAAAATAGGATTGGTTAATTTTACAAACGCTTTCATGAAGAAAAACTGAGAGTCTTCTTTTTGAAATATATTCATTGCCGATCTGCCAATCAGCGTATACATGATAACGCCCAAGACATAATCAATTACATATATATATAAAGGAATTTCCATTTTTATCTGAAAAGTTTAAGGGGCGAAATAAATCGCCCCTTAAATAAATTATTTAGTGTTGTTTACCAAGAATAGTTTTACCACTTGGTATTCTAACTTCATCTATCATCTTTTGAGTAGCACTGTCAGGTTCTGGCGTCATTAAACTAACAACAACCATAACAACTAAACATACGCTAGCTCCGATAATACCGAATCTTAAGTGGTCAATACCTAACCATGCAGGGTTACCCATAAACTTAGGATATACATAGATTAGATAAGCTGTTCCAGAACCAAGGCCAGCAAGCATACCTGCAATTGCACCTTGTCTTGTTGCTCTCTTCCACCATACTCCAAGTACAAGTGGGAAGAACAATCCAGACATCGCAAAGTCGAAAGCCCAAGCAACTGCACCAAGGATACTAGTGATCCTCATTGATGCAATGTAAGCTCCGAAGGCACCGATTACGACTAGAAGTGCACGAGCGACAATCAATCTTTTTCTTACGTCTGCTTTTGGATCAATGATTTTGAAATAAATATCATGTGATAAAGCATTTGCGATTGCAAGAACAAGACCATCTGCAGTTGACATCGCTGCAGCCATACCTCCGGCAGCAACTAGTCCTGAAATTACATAAGGTAATCCAGCTATTTCAGGCGTTGATAATACCACAACATCACCTCTCATGAACCATTCATTTAACTGAAGAATTCCATCTCCGTTAAAGTCAGCAATGAAAGCTTGTTTTTGTGCAGTCCATGCAGAAACCCAATCAATGGACATAACTGCCGATATTTCTTTTCCAATAATACCAGTAGGCAAATTAGGATCCATTAATGAAAGTTTAGACAATGTTGCTAACATAGGCGCTGATGTGTAAAGCAATGCAATAAAGAATAGTGACCAAGCCACTGATTTTCTCGCAGCTTTTACACTAGGCGTTGTGAAATATCTCATTAAGATATGTGGTAAAGAAGCAGTTCCTACCATCATACATAATGTTAATGAAATAAACTTCCAAGCAGCCATTGCACCTGAAGGAACTTCAGAGTGTGGAAGTGCTATGGATTTTAATCCACCTGGAACGCCAGCAGCTTTAACATCTGCTGCAGCATTTTTAACTAAACCAAATTGTGCTTCCAGTTCACCTAGCCTTGCAACTTCTTCTCCCAACATTAGATGTGGAAAGATTCCGTAGCCACCTTTGTTACTTATCCAGAAAATTGGAATTAAATAAGCTGTGATCAATACGATGTACTGAGCAACCTGTGTCCAGGTAACCGCTCTCATTCCACCTAACATTGAACATAGTAATATACTTATTAATCCAACCCAGACTCCTAACTCAAATGGAATACCAAGTGCTCTAGCAGCGATAGTTCCTGTTGCGTTAATTTGTGCTGTCACGTATGTGAAAGAGGCTAAAGTTAAAACAAGCACAGCGCAGAATCTAGCTAGATTTCCGCCATATCTTGTTCCAATAAAGTCTGGCACAGTATAACAACCAAATTTTCTTAAATATGGAGCTAATAGTGAAGACACCAATATGTAACCCCCAGTCCAACCGACCAAGAATCCCATGTAAGTGTAACCACCGAAATAAATTCCACCTGCCATTGCTACGAACGAAGCACCTGACATCCAGTCAGCTGCAGTCGCCATACCATTAAAGACTGTTGGAACTTGACGTCCAGCTACATAGTACGCATCTACTTGTACAGTTCTAGATAACCACCCAATTAATGCGTAGATACAAACTGTAAAAGCGACGAACATTATACCTATTGTTTTTGCAGTCATACCCGCTTGTTCCGCAATAGCCATCAAAATGATGAATATTAAGAAACCGCCAGTATACGTTCCATAGATTTTAGGTAAATTATCTATAAAACTTCCTTTATTAATAAATTTGGTAGCCATTACGATTCCTCCCCGCCGGAGAAACCACACTCTTCATCAATTTTCTCTTGTTTATTTGCCGACCAAAAAAGTATTATGACAAATGCAACAATTGAACCTTGGGCACACATATAGTAAGCCAAAGGATATCCAAGAAAACTTGCCGAGTTAAGGCTTTCACCAAACATAAATATTAAATAACCAAAAAAGAACCAAAGAGACAAAGTAACTATCATTAGCCCCTTGGTTTTTTCCCAGTGTTTTTGTTTGTTTGACATTATTTTCCTTCCCTATAGGTTAAAAATGAATACATACTGATTTTAATAAAAAAATAAAGCGAAAAAAAATCCCGAAATTAGCGTGTGTAAGCTGTAAAATAG
>CAJXDV010000039.1 GCA_913052435.1 uncultured Pelagibacteraceae bacterium | reverse complement strand
TTTTTCAAAAAAATTTTATTAAATATTTTTTTATCCATTTTATGTATAAAAAAAATAACAAAACGGTTCCTAAAAAATCGCCCAATATATATAAAAACAATTCTTGATTAAAAAGAGTTCCATAATCGTCAATCAAAATAAGTTTTGTTAAATAATTACCAATCGAGTTAATTATTGAAGCAAGTAATGTTATTAAAATTATATTTTTAAAATTGATCTGATCTAAACTTAGGCCATTTTTACGTTTGTATATAATTAAAATAGTAAGCCAAACACAAAAAGTTGATACAAAGGATAAAGGTATTAACAAATAAATATCATTTATAAAACTTAATCCGGTTAAAAGATGGGCACATAAAAGAGGTATTAAAGATCTTAAACCATACACAACTGTTGAAATTACTCTAACACCATGTGGTAAAAATATAAGTGCTGCTGATAATAAAGGCTTTGATTCAAAAAAATGAGATTGAATTGGAAATAAAATTCTATCGGCAATTAAAAAACAAATTAAATAAGCAAAGAAAATAGAAAATTCTGGTATAAGTTTTTTTAACACAATTTTTTAATAAGGTAAGTCAATTACAAATTTAAAAAGAGATAATGTTTTTTTTTTTTACAAATCTTTTTACTTATTAATTCATCAATAAGTCTATATTTTTGAGCTCTAGAAAATTCTTTATTTATTTTTTCTATTAAAAATTTAATGGTACTTTTTTGGTTCTTTTTCAAATATAGCAAAACATCAAATTGAAATTTATTTAAATCAGAAATAAAATTTAAATTATTAAAATCTAATTTTTCAATTTCATTTAAAAATTTTAAAAGTTTTTTATTTTCCATTATTCAGAATTATATAGAGATTGTATGACAAAATTAAACTATATAATTTACAAATAATATCAGGCCTTGTGCATCATGTACTATTGAATTTGACCTATTTTTGTCTCAAAAATAAGATTATTATATAGTCTCAAATATGAGACTGTTCATTGAATATCTGTCTCAAAAATGAGACAATATAATAATGAAAATGGAGAGGATTTGTAAGATATTACTAGTTTTAATTGTTGGTTTTTTTATATCTCTTAGTCCTATAACATCGAGCTATCTTAAAGCTGATACTGTACAGGATATAAAGGAGATAACTGAACTCTACAAAGAAGGACTTTTAACCAAAGAAGAGTTTTCAAAAGCAAAAGCAAAAATTTTAGGCATAGAAAAACAATCTGAGAAGGAGCAAAAAGCTAAAAATAAGCTTAAAGCAAAAGAAAAGAAAAAAAGAATTAAGGAAGAGGCAAGAAA
This sequence comes from uncultured Pelagibacteraceae bacterium, assembly GCA_913052435.1. Lineage (GTDB taxonomy): Bacteria > Pseudomonadota > Alphaproteobacteria > Pelagibacterales > Pelagibacteraceae > Pelagibacter. Next base: position 6,946 of record CAJXDV010000039.1, on the reverse strand, counting down.
GGCAAAACTCAAAGCAAAAGAAGATGAAAGGAAAGCAAAACTCAAGGCAAAATCACAAACCAAAAAAAAATTAACTAAAACAAAAGTTTCATCTTCGCAATCTGATCCTCTTACTGTTATAGATCATGTAAAGGCACTAGGCACCTTTAAAGAACCCTCAAGTTATCCCGAAGGCATGAAAGAAACCTTTGGAAATTGTAAAACTTTTTACTGTATACAAAGTAAAGCCACCAAAAAAATGGGTAAAATATTTAGCAGAACATCGGTTTATTATGACAGACACCCAGGAGCGCAGTTGTATGGAATGGCATTCTTTGAAGTGTTTTATCTACAAAAATTGAAAAAAGAAAAAAGCAAGATCGAAGAATTTATAGCCAATTGGCCTGATAAAAACAAACATGCAAAAAGTATAGTTGCTTTATTGAAAACGAATAAATCAAGAAAAAAAATGCGCGAAGCTTTGGGAATGGATTTAAACACAAGTGTCGAGGAAGCGATGGAGCGTTTTTGGCTGATGGGTGATTTTCTTGAACAAGGAGAAGTAAAAAAGAAAAAGGTCAGCAAAGATATCAAAAAACGTGGTGCGTTGCTGGCTAAATATAAAAAATCAGTTGGCAGCTTTAATTCGGCAATCAAAAAGCTAGAGGACAAGAAATTATACGACAAAATTGAGAAGAAAAAATGAATAATCTAATGCACGCCATGCAGAAAAACTTCAAACAATTCACGTATTTATGTTTGGTACTGTTTTTTCTAATGTCGAGTTGGGTTTATAGCGCCGATGATCTCGACAAAAAATTCAAAGAATTTACCAAGGACACCAAAAAAATCAGAGAAAAGCTTAATTCCTTACCTGCTGGCACTTCCCCAGAATCAAAAATCATTGATGCGGCAATTAAAGAAATAGATGAAGCCATGGCATTTGTGGGTGAAAGCTTTAGAAATGAAGACATTGAAATAACTGCGATGACTCTAACTCATATTAACAAGTCGCTTTCTGACATTAGCAAATTAGTGCCCAAAGAGGTTACCAGTGATATGTCCGGGGCAGATATGAGCGCTATGCCAAAGGAGAAGCTCGAAAAAATGATGCAAATAACCAAACATATGCAAGTTAATAAAAAAGAAAAATTATCTACCTTGGTTGAGGAAATGACAGAAGTTGAAAAAAGTGGACTTAATCTTTTTCAAGTTAGCTATAATCTAAACGATCTGGGAGTTGAGACTTTAAAAGTTGAAGAGATAGCAAAAGCAGTAAGTGAAGATCCGGCATTAAAAGACGAAGTTGTCACGGCAATTAAAAAAGGCATGAAAGATTCAGGAGTTAGTGCCAAAAAAATTAGTCAAATTGATTCCAAAATGGAATTGCCTGATTTAACCACAGCAAAAATGGCAGCAACGACAACAGGCAAAAGTGATGAAATAGAAAAAGCAAGAGAGGTGGTGGCAAAAGCAGAAGAGACACACAAGACAGCGAAAGCAGCCAAAACCGCAGCAGATGATGCAAAAAAAGTGGCAGACGATGCATCTGCAAAAGCTAAACAGGCAGTAACGGATGCTGAAAATTTATTTGGCCAAAAAAGTGACGAATATGAAACAGCCATAAAATCAGCAAAAGAAGCTAAGGATGCAGCAGACGCAGCCATAGATATAGCAAATAACGCAACTCAAGATTATCAAGATGCAATAGATGTGGCAGCAGAAGCACAAAAACTAGCGGATGCAGCAGGTGTTGAATGGGTACCAGGTGAATCACTCAAAGAGAAATTTGATAGAAACAAAGGTGATGTGAAAGGGCTGGATGATTATTCGAGAGAAAATTTTAATAAAGAAAGTGAATTAGCAGTAAGATTGGGAACAGACGTTTACGATGGGAAAGATCAAGCGACAACAGCGGCATCAGACACATGGCAATTTGTGTATGACACAGCATCAGGTCAGGGCCTTTCACCAGAAAGAGCTAACATCTTGGCTGATAATGCTAAATCGGAATATCTAGATATGCATTTTGAGTATGTTCAATCAGAACAAGATTTATTAGATCAAAATTTATCAGCTGAAGATGCAAAAAAATTTGCAAAACAAATTGTGTCAGATAAATATGGGGAATGGAGTGATAGACTTTGGAGTCCAGGAGGAGAATTAAATGTAAAACAGAATGAATTAACAACATGGATATCAGGAGTAAAAACGTTAACAGCATTTCATGTAGACCCTGACAATATAGATATAAATGAAAAAAAGTATTCGCGAATCATTGGAGCAGTAAGAAGCACATGGGGCCAGATGGGTGTTGCCACACGCAGTGCTGGCATCGATCCCTTAAGTAGATCAAAACTAGCTGAAAATGCCAAAAAAATTGTAAGGAGTGCCATGTTTCTTGCTAATAGCTCTTATGAAGATTTTATGGATCAAGGAGGATACACGGAAGAAGAAGCAAAAGAGTTAGCAAAGAAGGTTGTGGATGAAAGGTATGGAGACTGGTTAGATAAATTTTTTTCAGATGCTGGAAGAGAGCATGCGTACTGTCTTACCGCCTGTGGAGGAGCCGACACAAACCAATTTAAATTATTTGCAATATCACATAAATCCATGGAATGGGCTTTAGGCGACCTTAAGGCCGGAGTTTCTTCAGGGCATGAAGCAGGGAAATATCAAGCTGATATAGAAGCAGCGGAACAAGAAACATATGAATGGTTATCTACTAGAGCAGAAGCACTGGGTATGCCAGAAGAAGATGCAAGAAATTTTGCTGAAAATGCTTCTCAACAGGTAAAAGAGTTCTATTATTATGCATCGGCAGTCGCTGCTTTCCAAAGTAGAGGACCAGGAAGTGTAGAGAATTGCGATGAAGCTTGTTGGGAAATCAGGGATGAACAATTTGAAAAAATTATGGGAATGGAAGTATACAAAGATTCTAATTTCTTTTTATTTAATGCTGGTCACAACTTTGATATTACAGAAGGAGGTACATTACTTCCTGACGAAGAAGCAATGAATATTTATGTGACAGGAATAGTGGTGACTGATGCATCACAGGTATTACAAGCAGCAGCAGATGCCGCGAAAAAAGCTGAAGAGGAAGCAAAAAAATTGTCAAAGGAATTAGAAGATAAACAAAAAGAAGCAGACAGGCTTCTTGAGATAGCAGATCAATATGAAGGGAAAACATCCGATGAAGCTAAAAAAGCCAAAGCAGATGCTGAAGAAGCGGTTCGTTTAGCTAAATTAGCTTTGACAAATGCGAAAACAGCTACAAATTTATCAGATGAAGCTCAACAATCATTAAAAGAAGCGCAAGATGAATATACTAGAGTGAAAGGAATACTTGATAATCTTACAGAGGAACGTGGCTTAGTTTATTATCCCGAAGGACAGAAAAAGAAATATTCAAAGGATTGGAAAGGAAAACCAAGCCTAGTAGGCATAGAAAGTTTAGCAGAGCAAGAAGCAGCAAAACCCGAAAGGATTATGGCTATGGGTACAATTTCAGGCAATCCAAAACTAACAGCAGCATTGAATGGAATGACCGATGCTGCGGTATACAAACTTATAGAAAGCGGAGCCTTGCCTTCCAATATGGTAGAAGAATACATGGCTGGTGACAAAGTTATTGTTCCAACAGAATTTATAGAAGCAGAAAGAATGATGCAAATTGGCGAAATTACAGACAATCCAGTCTTAGCGGAAGCAATGAACGGAATGTCTGACAGTGATGTCCACAACCTTTTAGAAAGCGGTATTCTGTCTTCTGATATGGTAGCTGAATACATACAAGATGGTAAAAACGCACCTATTCTCCCTTGTGGAAGTAGTACCTGCGAAATGGTACCTGGTGCCTACTATAATGGAGTATTATATTCTCCAAATACAATTCCTGATGCTAGTGATATAGAACAAGCTGCAGCAGGAGCAGCTTCAGAAATGTCAGGAGCAGCTTCAGAAGTGTCAGGACTAGCTTCAGAAATAGCAGAAGCAACATCAGGAATAGCTGAGGCAACTTCGGAAATATCAGAAGCAACTTCAGAAATGGCAGCAGAAGTACAAGCAATGGCTGAATCACTTGGAATTGCAGAAGCAACAGCAGCAGCAGCAGCTGCAGCGGGTGTAGATGTGTCGGAACAAATGCCAACATTAGATGCAATGCAGGATCCTAATTTTGATGCAGAGGCACATAATAGAGCGATGCAAGAAAAGGCTGCACAAGGTAATTAGGAGTAATCAAAGAGAAAGTGGATGAAGAAGGCTGTAATTTAATTTATCCCAGTAACGAAGCAAGATGAAAAAATTATTCTCATGTCTATTATTGATAATGGGGATATTATTTTTAATTAATATTTCAGCTTTTTCTCAATCACTTAAAACAAATAATCTTACTGTGATAGACCGAGTAAAAGAGCTCGGCACTTTTACAAAGCCATCACGATATCCAGATGGAATGCATAAAATTTTTGGAAAAGGTTGCAAGATATTTTTCTGCCAATCAAAGAAGGCTATTCAAGCTATGGGAAAAATATTTAATAGAACACCAATTTATTTTGAAAGACATCCAGGAGCTCAGTTACATGGAATGGCAATGTTCGAGTTGTTTTATCAACAAAGATTAAAAGAAAACCAAAAAAAAATTGAGGAATTCATGGCAAGCTGGCCAGACAAAAAAAAACATAAGCACACCATTGTTTCTTTAATGAAATTAAATGATTCGAGAAAAAAAATGCGGTCCGCTATGGGAATGGATTTAACTATGGGGATCGAAGAAGTTATGGAAAGTTTTTGGCTGATGGGTGATTTTCTTGAACAAGGGGAAAGAAAAAAACAAAATGTTGATAAAGCTATTGTAACACGCGGAGAACTATTGGCTAAATACAAAAAAGCCGTGAATACCTTTAACTCAGAAATCAAAAGAAAGAAGGAGGAAGAATTTTACGAAAAAATAACGAAGAAAGGCTGGACGTTTGGCGGCAAAGATCTGGATGATAAATTCAAAGATTTTGTTAAAGATACCAATGAAATCAGGAAGGAATTTAGCTCCTTACCTGCAAGCAATTTCCATAAAGCCAAAAGCATAGATAAGGCTTTTAAAGTAATTGAAACAACTACAAAATTTGTTAGTCAAAGCTTCAACAAAGGAGATATTGAAGTTGCTTCAACGACTCTAAGTTTTGCTGATAAATCAATCTCAGATATTGCCAAACTAATTCCCCAGAAAAATTTCAACGATATGTCGAATATAGATATTGGTAAATTAGGAGAAAATGCTTTCAAAAAAATAGCAAAAATAACCAGTAATATAAAAAGAAAAAAGAGTGAAGGTTTAGCTCCCTTCGTTCAAAATATGGTCAAGATTCACAGAAAGGGATTCAACACTTTTCAAACTACCAGAAAATTAAAGGATTTAGGAGTTGATACTTTAAGTTTTAAAAATATTTCAAAAGCGATAAAAGTTGGCACTCCAACCGAAGCAGATCCAAGCGATGAACAAGTTAACTTGTTAGACAAAAGAATAGACTTTACTAAAAAATATATGGACAACTTAGGGTACAGTTCAGCGGAGATAAAAAAAGAAGTTGATGAAATTAAATTAGTAGAAACAGATAATATAAAAGGACAGGGAATTCTGATTGCCAGACACATGATAATAGGTGGAGCTAGCGATGAAGAAATTCAAAAAGAAATTAATGATTGGAATTCAATTAACATAAATAATCTGAATGAGGAGACTTATTTAGCTGCGTTGAATATGAAAGCGACAGGGGTCAGCGCAAAAGAAATACAAAAAAAAGTTGAAATGATCAATGCCGTAGAGGTTAGGAGAGAAGTTGATGAACTATTAGGAGAGATTGAAGATAAAATTGCAAAAAAATATAATACAGAAAATTTTTCTTCAGAAGCTCCTGATGAAGAAACACTAGTTTTTGCCCAAGTCAGCAAAGATAAATTTTCAGATGAAGATTTTGAATCAGAAAACAATGAACTCTTTTTTAATCAATTTTTTCCAGAGAAAAAGGTTAAGCAGGAAAAATCTTTTGTAGAAAGTGCTACGGGAAAATATAGAAGAATCAGCACTCCTTTAACTATTATATCAGTTATAATATCTCCTAATCCCTTTAACGTTTATCAATTAACAAAAAAGGTAAAGGATAATGTAGATGCTAAAAAAGCTAAAATTTTAGCTATATCAACTTATGGAACAGGCGAAGATGATTTGGCTGGCGGAGATTATGCTGATCCTAGAATTTTTGCGAGAACAGCGCAGATATTAATGGACTTACAGAAAAAAAGTATTGAATCACAATATTTAGCAAAAAAATTTAATTATAGTATTACCTTAATTTCTGCTGAAGTTGAAAAATATGAAGAACCAGAACGACCTGATGATAAGGATAAAGATAAGAAAATTTGTGTAGCAGAAGAATGTTATACTGCTCCTGCAAAAAAAACTCCATCAGAACAAAAAAATCCACTGAAAGTAATAGATAACGTTATTGAACAGGCTTCATCAACAGGTAGAGCTGATTTAATTAAAAAAATGGAGCTAATGATCAAAGACAAAAATATTCCAGTTTATGAAGTAGCAAACTTTATTACTCTAGAAACAGATGAAGTTACACAAGATTTAACGAATATAATTAGCAAAGAATTAAGTGAAATGGATGTGGGAGGAAATTTAATTATGGATATAGCCTCAGGTGTATCCCAAGATGTGACTGGTCAAATAATACAGGATATAGAAGATGTAAAAGAAGCTTTAACAGAAAGTGGTGCTGTTATAAGAGGTGCGTCAGGCGAAACTATATCTATTGAAGAGGCCTATAGACAAATGCCCGAGGGTGGAATAATTCAGGATGATGGTTCACTGTTACCATGTCATGAAGGAAATGTGGGTGCTGAAGGCTGTTAATTACAGTCAAAATAAATGTTAAAAATTTTTGCGAACGAATAAGTT
>CAJXDV010000038.1 GCA_913052435.1 uncultured Pelagibacteraceae bacterium | reverse complement strand
CAGGTATGAGCAGAGATGATTTATTAGGCATTAATTTAAAAATAATTAAACAAGTTGCCGAAGGTATAAAAAAAAATTCTCCTAATGCTTTTGTAATTTGTATAACCAATCCATTAGATGTAATGGTCATGGCATTTCAAAAATATTCTGGTTTACCAACAAACAAAGTAGTTGGAATGGCAGGTATTTTAGATAGTTCAAGATTTAAACTTTTCTTATCACTGGAGCTAAACATTCCCGTTAAAGAAATTGATGCAATGGTAATGGGAGGACATGGAGATACGATGGTACCATTACCAAGATTTACAAAAGTATCAGGTAAACCATTATTAGATCTAGTTAAAGAAGGTAAAATTTCTTTAGAAAGATTAGAAAGTATAAATCAAAGAACAAGAGATGGGGGAGCTGAGATAGTTAAATACTTAGAAAAAGGATCTGCTTATTATGCACCCGCTGCCTCAGGAGTTGAAATGGCGGACGCATATATAAACGACAAGAAAAAAATTTTACCATGTGCTGCCTATTTGAATGGAGAATATGGAGTAGATAAAATTTATGCTGGTGTTCCAGTTGTTATTGGAAAAAATGGTATTGAAAAAATTGAAGAGATAGAGCTTGATGAAAAGGAGAAGTCAGAATTTAATCATTCGATAGAGGCAGTTAAAAAATTATGGGATGCCGCATCTATTATTGATCCAAATTTAAAAAATTGATCAATGAATATCCACGAGCATCAGGCTAAACAAATATTAAAAAAATATGGAGCAAAAGTTCCTGAAGGAATATTTGCTTTTGATGTTAAAGAACTAATAACAAAAGCCAAAACTCTTAATACAAATAAATATGTTTTAAAAGCCCAGATTCACGCAGGTGGCAGAGGAAAAGCAGGAGGTGTAAAATTAATAGAGAATTTAGATGATTTGGAAAAAGAAGCTAAAGAATTATTAGGAAAAACATTAGTAACACATCAGACTGGACCAAACGGCAAAGAAGTCAAACGTCTCTATGTAGAAGAGACCTCAAATATTGACAAAGAATTTTATTTATCTTGTTTAGTTGATAGAGGAAGCTCTAAAATTGCATTTATATCAAGCGACCAAGGAGGTATGGATATAGAAGAAGTTGCAAGCAAAACTCCTGAAAAAATTTTAACTACAAAAGTTGAATTCAACAATGCAATTTCTGATGAAAATTGTGAAAAAGTAATAGAAATATTTAACTTAGATAGCGATACGAAGACTCAAGCTTTAGATTTGATCAAGTCAATTTATAAAATGTTTATAGAAACTGATGCGAACTTAGTTGAAATTAATCCTCTTATTTTAACTAAAGAAAATAATATTATTTGTTTAGACGCAAAAATGAATTTTGATGACAATGCTTTTTTTAGACATCCTGAGATTTTAGAATTAAGAGATCTAAATGAAGAAGAAGAAACAGAAATAGAAGCAAGCAAGCATGATTTAGCTTACATCAAATTAGAGGGCAGTATTGGATGCATGGTAAACGGTGCAGGTCTTGCTATGGCCACAATGGATATTATAAAATTACATGGTGAAGAACCTGCAAATTTCTTAGATGTTGGCGGTGGAGCATCAAAAGAAAAGGTCTCTGCGGCTTTCAAAATAATATTGTCTGATAAGAATGTTAAAGGAATATTAATTAATATATTTGGTGGAATCATGAGATGTGATGTACTTGCTCAAGGAGTAGTTGAAGCTGCCAGAGAAATTAAAATAGAGGTACCTTTAGTTGTGAGATTGGCTGGAACAAACTTTGAGGAAGGAAAAAAGATTTTAGATAATTCGGGATTAAAAATTATCTCAGCATCCGATTTGTCAGATGCAGCAAAAAAAGTAGTAAAAGCAATAAAGTAAATTATGTCAGTTTTAGTTAATAAAAATACAAAAGTTATTTGTCAAGGTTTTACAGGAGCACATGGTACATTTCATTCTGAACAAGCAATTAAATATGGAACAAATTTAGTTGGTGGTGTTACACCCAATAAAGGTGGACAAATGCATCTTGAAAGACCTGTCTTTAATACTGTTAAAGAAGCAAGAGATAACACTGGAGCGAATGCCACAATGATTTACGTGCCAGCGAAATTTGCAGCAGAAGCCATTATTGAAGCAATAGATGCTTATATGGAACTAATAGTTTGTATTACAGAAGGAATACCAGTTTTAGATATGTTGAAGGTAAAAAAAAAATTAACTAACTCTAATTCAAGGTTAATCGGACCTAACTGTCCAGGCATTATTACTCCAGATGAATGTAAAATTGGTATAATGCCAGGAAATACTCATAAAAGAGGATCGGTTGGAATAGTTTCAAGATCTGGAACATTAACCTATGAAGCAGTTGCCCAAACAACTGAAAATGGATTAGGACAATCAACTTGTATTGGCATTGGTGGAGATCCGATTAATGGTACTAATTTTGTCGATTGTTTAGATTTATTTTTAAATGACGAGGAAACAAAGTCTATTTTAATAATTGGAGAAATAGGAGGGACTGCGGAAGAAGAAGCGGCTGATTTTGTTAATAATCATAAAATAAAAAAACCCATGGTAGGATTTATTGCTGGTGTTACAGCTCCACCAGGAAGAAGAATGGGTCACGCTGGAGCTATAATTTCAGGAGGCAAGGGTGGTGCCAAGGATAAGATCAATAAAATGGAAGAATGTGGCATTACAATTGCAAAATCACCCTCAGAGATTGGAAGAACATTGTTTAATAAATTGTCCAATTAAAAACGCTTTTTCTGCTATAATAATAAAAAAAATATAGATGTCTTCATCAAAAAATCTTGAGTATAAAAAAACATCATTTCTTAATAAGTCTAATAGTGCTTTTATTGAGCAAATGTATTTGAAATTTATTAACAAAGATTCCAATCTTCCCGAAAGTTGGAAAAATTATTTTTTAGATATTGGGGATGAAACAGATCTAATTGTTAAAGAAATAAAAGGACCATCATGGAGTCCAGTTAAAAAAAGAATAGATTTAGACGAAATCCAAAAAAAAATTGAAACAAAAGATAATAATTTTGCTTCAGAAAAAAAAAATGACCTTGTTGATCAAAAAGATTTTGCGAAAAGCAACAGTGATTCTATAAAAGCGGTTTCTTTAATTAGATCCTATAGACAGAGAGGACATTTGTTAGCAAAAGTTGATCCTTTAGAAATGAGGGAAAGCGAATATTTGGATGAACTTCATCCAGAAAATTATGGTTTTAAAAAAGAGGACTATCAAAAAAAAATTTTCTTAGATGGAGTAATAAACAAAGAGCATTCAAATATAATAGAAATATTATCTTTTTTAAAAAAAACTTACTGTGGTTCCATTGGTTATGAATATATGCACATTGCTAATCCAATAGAGAGAAAATGGTTTAGAGATAGAGTCGAAAAAGATGAGAATGCTCTACAATTTACAAAAAATGGAAAAAATGCAATTTTAAATAAACTTATACAGGCTGAAGGTTTTGAAAAATATTTGCAAAAAAAATATGTAGGAACAAAAAGATTTGGTTTAGATGGAGGTGAAAGTTTAATACCTGCTTTAGAACAGATAATTAAAATAGGTGGCCAATCTGAAATTAAAGAAGTCAAAATTGGAATGTCCCATAGAGGCAGATTAAATGTGCTCGCCAATGTTTTACAAAAATCTTATAAAAGAATTTTTAATGAATTTGCAGGAGAAATTAATAATGCAGGAGAAGATGCTGCAGATGATGTTAAATATCATTTGGGAGCTTCATCAGACAGGGAATTCGACGGAAATCCTGTTCATGTTAGTCTAACTGATAATCCATCACATTTAGAAGCTGTAAATCCTGTTGTGCTAGGACAAACTAGAGCAAAACAGTTTTTTCACAAAGACAAGAAAAGAAATAAAGTTATTCCAATATTGATTCATGGAGATGCGTCTTTTGCTGGTCAAGGAATTATAGCAGAATGTTTTGCTATGTCTGGTTTACGAGGTCATAATACCGGCGGAACTATTCACATTATTATTAACAATCAAATTGGTTTTACAACCAGTCCAAGGTTTGCAAGATCTTCTCCACATCCATCTGATATTGCTAAAATGGTTGAAGCTCCAATTGTCCATGTTAATGGAGATGACCCAGAAGCCGCAGTTTATGGAGCAAGAATAGCAACAGAATTTAGATTAAAATTTAATAGAGACGTAGTCATCGATCTAGTTTGCTACAGAAGATTTGGTCACAATGAAGGGGATGAACCTTCGTTTACTCAACCATTAATGTATAAAAAAATTAGATCTCATCCATCTACAGTAATGATTTATGGAGAAAAATTGGTAAATGAAGGATTAATGTCTAAAGAAGACTTAGATAACCAAATTAATAAATTCAAAAATCTACTTGATGATCAATTTAAAAATGCGAAAGATTATAAACCAAAAATTGAATGGTTTGAGGGTACGTGGTCTAGGTATAAACCTGAAAAAGGAAAAGATAAAAGAGGAGTTACTGGATCAGATGAAAATGTTCTTTTAAATATTTCTGAAAAGATAAATTCAATTCCAACAGAAGTGAATATTCATAAAACCATAAGTAAAATTTTGGAAGCTAGAAAGCAAACAGTCAAGCAAGGTTGTGACATCGATTGGTCAACAGCCGAAGCACTAGCTTTTGGTTCATTATTGGAAGAGGGTTATCCAGTTAGACTCGTAGGACAAGATTCGGGCAGAGGAACTTTCAGTCAAAGACATTCTATTTTGCGAAACCAACTAGATAATTCCAGATACATTCCTCTGAATAATATTTCAAAGAATCAAAAAAACTTTGAAATTGTTGATAGCTTTCTTTCAGAATTAGCAGTTTTAGGTTTTGAATATGGGTACAGTTTAGTTGAACCAAATACACTTACAATTTGGGAGGCACAGTTTGGAGATTTTGCAAATGGTGCTCAAGTGATTACTGATCAATTTATTTCATCAGGAGAAAGAAAATGGAAAAGAGCTTCTGGTTTAGTTATGCTGTTGCCCCATGGTTATGAAGGTCAAGGACCCGAACATTCATCTGCAAGATTAGAAAGATTTTTACAATTATGTGCAAATGACAATTTACAAATAATGAATTGCACAACTCCAGCAAATTACTTTCATGCTCTTAGAAGACAAATGCATCGAGATTTTAGAAAACCATTGATAATTATGACTCCAAAATCTTTGCTAAGAAATAAATACTGTGTTTCAAATATAAAAGATTTTAATAAGGAAAATTCATTTCATAGAGTTATGTGGGATCATGCTTTAGATCCAAATTATAAATGCTTCATTAAATTAAAGAAAAATTCAGAAATTAAAAAAGTAATTTTATGTTCTGGAAAAGTTTATTTTGATTTATTGGTAGCTAGAGAAGAATTAAAAAAAGATGATGTTGTATTGTTTAGAATTGAACAACTTTATCCTTTTCCAGTAAAGACTCTCGTAAAAGCGATAAAACCTTATATAAAAAATGCTAAATTTTATTGGTGCCAAGAGGAACCTAAAAATATGGGTGCATGGTTTTCAGTTAGAGACTATATCCAATGGACATTAGATAATATTGAGGCTAAAAATAGAGAAATATCTTACATAGGAAGAAGACCAGATGCATCACCAGCTACTGGTTATACAAAAAGACATCTTTCAGAACAACAAGATATTATAAATAACGTATTTGATTAAATGAGTGAAAAAATTTTAGTACCAACATTAGGCGAAAGTATTACAGAGGCAACTGTTTCAAAATGGCTAAAAAATAAAGGCGAAATAATTACTGTCGATGAAGCAATTGTTGAGCTTGAAACTGATAAAGTTAATTTAGAGGTACCTGCACCAGTAAGCGGAATATTATCTGAAGTAAATTCAAAAGAAGGAGATATAGTTGAAGTAGGTGCTGTATTAGGAATTATTTCTGTTGGAGCCGGAAAAATACAAGAAACAAAAAAAATTGATAAAACAACATCAGATAAAGTTGAAAAAAAACAAAAATCAGAAGAAAAAAGAAATGTTATAAACTTGGAAATCGAAAAAAAGGCAGAAACAATAATCGAGGAAGAACCTTTGGTATTAACTGACGAAATAAAAGAACCAGAGCCTTACACAACAAGTACGATTTTATCTCCAGCGGTTAGGAAAATGGTTGCTGAAAAAAATATAAATATTGATCAAGTAAGAGGAACGGGTAAGGATGGAAGAATTCTAAAAGGGGATTTAATAACTTTAATGGGAGCAAATCCGCAACCTAATCAAAGAAAAATTCAATACGGTGAAGAAGAAAGAATTAAAATGACTAGACTAAGACAAACTATTGCTAAAAGACTTAAAGAAGCTCAAGAAAATGCAGCAATGTTAACTACTTTTAATGAAGTAGATATGTCAGGAATAATAAAGATGAGGAAAGAAAATCAGGAAGATTTTCAAAATAAATACGGAATTAAATTGGGATTTATGTCCTTTTTTGTAAAAGCATGTGTGGTTGGTCTTAAATTGTTTCCAGCAATCAATGCGGAAATAGAAGGACAAGATATCATTTACAAAAATTATTATAATATCAGTTTTGCTGTCGGCACAGATAAAGGTCTTGTAGTACCAGTTATAAAAAATGCAGACGAAATGTCTTTTGCAGATATTGAAAAAGAAATAAAAAAACTTTCTGATAAAGCAAAAAATGGAAGTTTAACTATCGAAGATTTGCAAGGAGGAACTTTTACTATAAGCAATGGAGGTGTTTATGGATCTATGTTGTCTACACCAATATTAAATCCACCACAGTCTGGTGTTTTAGGTATGCATAATATAATTGAGAGACCAGTTGTAGATAATAGTGAAATAACAATAAAACCTATAATGTATTTGGCCTTATCTTATGACCATAGAATAATAGACGGAAAGGATTCGGTATCTTTCCTTAAAACCGCAAAAGAGAATTTGGAAGATCCAAGAAGATTATTTTTAAATATTTAAATGTCTGAGAAATTTGACGTAACAGTAATTGGTGGTGGTCCAGGCGGATATGTTTGTGCGATCAGACTTTCCCAACTTGGACTTAAAACAGCTTGTATAGATTCCAGAGACACATTGGGCGGAACTTGTTTAAATATTGGTTGTATACCTTCAAAAAGCTTACTTAACCTTTCTGAAAATTTTCACAGGGCAAAAAATTTTGAGAAAATTGGAATTGAAACAGGACAGATAAAGTTAAATCTCGAAAAAATGATGAAAAACAAAGACAAAACCGTGACAGTTTTAACAAAAGGTGTGGAATTTCTATTGAAAAAAAACAAAGTAACCTATTTTAAAGGAATTGGATCTTTTAAAAGTCAAAACGAGATATCAATTATTAATGATAACAAAGAAACTATAATTCAGACAAATAAAACTATTATAAGCACTGGTTCGGAACCGGCATGTTTACCAGGAATTGATTTTGATGAGAAAAAAATATTGTCTTCAACGGGAGCTTTATCAATTTCCTCTTTGCCAAAAAAAATGGTTGTAGTTGGCGGAGGATATATTGGTTTAGAAATGGGATCTGTTTGGTCAAGATTAGGGACTGAAGTTCAAGTGATAGAATTTTTAGATCATATAACTCCTGGTATGGATAAAGAAATTTCAATTGAATTCTTGAAAATTTTGAAAAAACAAGGAATAAAATTTGAGTTAAATACAAAAGTTGAGAAAATTACTAAGTCAAAAGATGGTGTAATAATTGAGACTTCAAATAAAGAAGGAAATAAAAACAAATTTGAAGTTGATGTAGTTTTGATTTCCGTTGGAAGAAAACCATTCACAAAAAATTTAAATTTAAAAAAAATTGGTGTTGAAGTTGATCAAAAAGGTAGAATTAAAGTAAATAAAAATTTTGAAACAAATAAAAAAAATATTTATGCTATTGGCGATGTAATCGAAGGTCCTATGCTAGCTCATAAAGCTGAAGAAGAAGGAATAGCTGTAGCAGAATTAATCGCAGGTCAATCGGGACATGTAAATTATGATATAATTCCAGGAGTAGTTTATACTTCCCCAGAAGTAGCTTCAGTTGGAAAAACTGAGGAACAATTGAAGGAAAAAGGAGCATCTTATAAAATAGGAAAATTTCCTTTTATGGCTAATTCAAGAGCTAAAGCCATAGACGAACCAGAGGGATTCGTTAAAATTTTAGCCGATGGTATTACAGATAAAATATTAGGTGTGCATATAATTGGTCCTCATGCAGGTGAAATGATTGCTGAAATGTCTGTGGCTATGGAATTTGGTGCAAGTTCAGAGGATATAGCGCGAACCTGTCATGCGCACCCTACTTTTTCTGAAGCCATAAAAGAAGCCGCATTATCTGTAGATAAAAGACAAATTCATTCATAATTATAGGACTTTCAAGGAAAATCCTAAATTATCCTTTAATAACAAAGATAATAATTAAATTGTTTAAA
>CAJXDV010000037.1 GCA_913052435.1 uncultured Pelagibacteraceae bacterium | reverse complement strand
TTGATTGACAAAATAATTCTTAAGTTTATAAAGCCCAATATTAAATAATGACAAAACGATTAAACTCTAAACATAAAATAGATAGAAGATTAAGAATAAACTTATGGGGAAAACCTAAGAGTCCTTTTAATACTAGAGCTTATCCTCCAGGACAACACGGACAAACAAAAAATACCAAACTTTCAAATTATGGAATTCAACTTCAAGCAAAGCAAAAACTTAAATCTTATTATGGAAACATGAATGAGAAACAATTTAGAAACATCTATAAAAAAGCAATTATGAAAAAAGGTGATAGTGCTGAAAATCTTATTGGCTTATTAGAAAGAAGATTAGATGCTATAATCTATAGATCAAAATTATCAAACACAATATTTTCTTCTAGACAATTAATCAATCATGGCCATGTTAGAGTTAATGGTAAAAAAGTTAATATTGCCAGTTACCAAGTTAAAGAAGAAGATGTTATTGAAATTAGAGACAAGTCTAAGCAATTAGCGTTGATAGACATCGCCCTTGCTAATAAAGAAAGAGAAGTTCCAGAATATTTACAACTAGACGAAAAAAATAAAAAAGTTATATTTGTAAGAGTTCCAAAATTTGAGGAAGTTCCTTATCCGGTTGTTATGGAACCAAATCTTGTAATTGAGCACTATTCTAGATAAAATTTTTGATAAAAAGAACATCAATAAATTATATTAACAAACTCTTATCTGACCATCCTAACTGGAAAATTCTTGATATAGGTTGTGGTTTTAATGCTAATAGCAAAGCTTCAGTAATTAGCGATATAAAAGATTTATCTGAATACTACTCAGGAAAAAATTTTATAAAAATAACTGACAAAAATCTTCCATTCAAAGATAAAGAATTTGATTTTGTAATTTCTTCTCATGTTTTAGAACATGTTGAAGATATTTCTTATTTTATAAACGAATTGGAGAGAATATCCTCAAAGGGTTATATTGAGTTTCCAACAAAACTTGAAGATAATCTTGTATTTGAAAATAAGAATGATCACAAATGGCATTTGGAGTTTGATGATGTGGAAAATAAATTAATTATATCAAATAGATTACAAATTTTTGAACCCATATTGACAGTTTCTTCAATTAAATTATTAAATAAATTTTTTAGAGAAAGTTTAGTTTTTGAATTATTTTGGGAAGAATCTATAAATTATATTATAGAGAATAATAAATTTCATAATTCGGAAAAGATTTCACATTTAAAGTTATTAAAAAAATATTTCTCTAAAAAAATAAGAAAATTTTTTTCTAAATAAATCCTATTTCTTGTAACTGATGTTTTTGGCATCTAATAATTTTTTTAGCTCACCATTTTCGTAAATTTCTTTAACTATATCACAACCACCAATAAACTCTTGATTAATATAAAGCTGCGGAATTGTTGGCCAGTCACTAAAAACTTTTATTCCTTCTCTTAAACTTTGATTTTCTAAAATATTTACTCCTTTGAATTTTACTTCCATAATTTTTAGAATGTTCGCTACTGCCATAGAGAAACCACATTGAGGTGCATCAGGCGTGCCTTTCATAAATAAGCATATTTCATTATTTTCAATTTCACTTTTAATTAAATCGTTAGTTAGTTGATCCATCTCTCTCCTTAGTTTTTATTGCAAGGGCATGTAATTCGTTTCCCATTTTACCCTTTAGCGATTTATATACCATTTTGTGTTGTTCTATTTTACTTTTTCCAGAAAACATTGAAGAAATTACAGTTGCAGAATAATGATTACCATCTCCTGCCAAGTCTTGAATTTCCACACTAGCATCTGGTAAAGTTTCTTTAATTAAAGTCTCAATTTCTTTTAAGTTCATTGCCATTAGTGATCCATATATCTTTTAAGCCATGTTTTATTTACATTTTTAAGTTCGTCAACAGTTAAATTAATATCATTATTAAATATAATTTTATTATCATTTACTATGCCTAAATTATCAAAATAAACTGAATTTTGATCGAGTATTTTTTTTACCGAATCAAAATTTTTTTTATTTAATTCAATTATATAACGTCCTTGATCCTCTCCAAAAAAATACTGAAATTTATTAATTAAACTTTTTAAGGGATTAATTCTAATTCCTTTTTTGCCTTTAATACACATTTTAGAGACAGAAGTGAGAATTCCTCCCAAAGATATATCGTGACAAGATACAATTAAATTTTTTTCAATTAATTTTAAAATAGTTTCACCATTGTTTTTTTCATTAAAAAAATTAATTTCTGGTGGAGGACCTTTTTTTTCAGAAAGTATTTCTTTAGCAAAAATACTTTGTTCAAGGTGTCCTTCTGTTTTACCAATAACTAAAACTAAATTTCCTATATTTTTTAAATTCATAGATAAAATTTGTTTGTAGTCACTTAATACTCCCACACCACCAATTACTGGAGTTGGTTTTATTCCTTTGCCTTTTGTTTCATTATAAAATGATACATTCCCAGAAACGACAGGAAAATTTAAAAATTTACTGGCTTCAGTAATACCTTCAACGCACTCTACAAATTCACCCATATTTTTTTCATTTTCAGGGTTACCAAAATTAAGACAATTAGTTATAGCAGCAGGTTTTGCTCCAACAGAGATTAAGTTTCTCCAGCTTTCACACACAACTTGTTTTCCACCTGTTAAAGGATGAGCATAACAATATGAGGCTGATGAATCTACTGTAGAGGCAACTGCTTTTTTACTTCCATGAACTCTTACTACACCTGCATCACCCCCAGGTTTTTGAATAGTATCTCCCATTACGGTATGATCATATTGATCCCATATCCATTGTTTATCCGAAATATTTGGACTAGCTAGAATTTTTTTCAAACAATCAGTTAAATTTAACGATTTGAATAAATTTTTTTCTAATTTTAATTTTTGTGGAAGTTTAGTTTTTTTCCATTTTCTATCATAAATAGGAGCATTTTCAGCAAGTAGGTTGATTGGAATTTCTGCTACTTTTTTATTTTCAAAAAACAACTCTATTTTTTGTGTATTTGTAGTTTTACCAATAACAGCAAAATCTAAATTCCATTTATCGAATATTTTTTTTGCTTTTTTTTCTTTACCACTTTCTAAAACAATAAGCATACGTTCTTGACTTTCGGAAAGCATAATTTCATATGGTGTCATTTTTTCTTCTCTACAAGGTATTTTACTAAGATTCAGTTCAATACCTAACTTACCTTTGGATGCCATTTCAACACTTGAAGAGGTTAATCCTGCGGCACCCATATCCTGAATAGCTATAATTGATTTGTCAGCCATTAATTCTAAACAAGCTTCAAGTAATAATTTTTCTGTAAATGGATCACCAACTTGAACCGTTGGTTTTTTTTCTTCGATTCTATCATCGAATATTGCAGAGGCCATACTAGCTCCATGAATTCCATCTCTTCCAGTTTTTGAGCCAACATAAATGACAGGCTTATCTAATCCAGCAGCTTTTGAATAAAATATTTTGTTTTTATTTACCAAACCTAGTGTCATCGCATTAACCAAAATGTTACCATTATAAGATTCATCAAAAGTAGTTTGTCCCGCAATTGTTGGCACTCCAATACAGTTTCCATAACCGCCAATACCTTTGACAACACCTCTTAATAAATTTTTTGTTTTCTTATGTTGAGGAGAACCAAAATGAATTGAATTTAAATTTGCTATAGGTCGAGCACCCATAGTAAATATATCACGCAAGATACCTCCAACACCAGTTGCTGCACCTTGATAAGGTTCAATAAAAGAAGGATGGTTATGACTTTCTATTTTAAATACTATCGCATCGTTATCACCAATATCAATAACACCTGCGTTTTCACCTGGTCCTTGAATTACATTTTTCCCTTTAGTGTTAAGTTTTTTTAAATGTTTTTTTGATGATTTATATGAACAATGTTCGTTCCACATTGCTGAAAAAATTGCCAGTTCTATAATATTTGGAACTCTTTTTAATAGATCGCATATTTTTTTAAATTCATCTTTTTTCAGGCCATGTTCTATTGCAATTATTTCATTAACTTCCATTATTAAAAATTTTCTAATAAATTTTCAAAGAACAAAGAACCATCTTCACCTGAAAGATACGAGTCGATCATTCTCTCTGGATGCGGCATCATTCCTAAAATATTTTTTTTTATGTTAAAAATTCCTGCAATGTTTTTAACTGAACCATTTGGATTATATTCTTCATTTTCAGACCCTTCATGATTACAATAAGTAACAGCTATTTGATTATTATCTTCTATTGACTTTAATTCATTCTCAGAACAAAAATAATTTCCTTCATTATGCGCTATATGAAACTCTAAGATATTTTTTTTAATATTTTTAAAAAACTTGTTTTCTTTATTATTAATTTTAACAAAAACATTTTTGCATATAAAATTTAAGTATTTATTATGCTGAAGTATGCCTGGTAATAAATTTGTTTCTGTAAGAATTTGAAAACCATTACAAATCCCTAATACCAAACCACCTGAATTAGCAAAATCAATTACCGAATTAATAATTTTTGATTTGCCTGCTATACTTCCACATCTAAGATAATCACCATATGAAAATCCACCAGGCAGAACTATTAAATCACTTTTTGGAATCGAACAATCATTGTGCCAAACCATTTGATTTTTAAAACCAAATTTTTTTAGAGCAACATCCACATCTCTATCACAATTAGATCCAGGAAAAATTATGACAGTTGATTTCATTGATTAAATTAAATAATTTTGTAGTCTTCTATAACTAAATTAGCTAAAAGTTTTTTACACATTTCTTCAACTTGAGATTTTGCTTTATTTTCATCTATCTCGTTAATTTCAATATCAAAATATTTTCCTTGTCTTACTTTATCAATATTACAATAATTCATCCCATTTAGAGTTTGTTGTATAGCTTTACCTTGTGGATCCAAAACGCCATTTTTTAAAGTAACTATTACTTTTACTTTCATTATTTTTTTTTGATTTTTACTGCTTTTGGTTTTGTAAATTTTAAAGGTCTAATATTAGTTTGCTCATGAAGAATATCCAACCTTCTAGCAATTTCCTGATAAGCTTCAATTAAATTTCCAAGATCTTTTCTAAATCTATCTTTATCCAATTTTTTATCAGTGTTAGCATCCCACAATCTACAAGTATCTGGACTTATTTCGTCAGCTAAAATAATTTCATTTTTTTCATTGATTTGCGATCTTCCAAATTCCACTTTAAAATCTACTAATTTTATACCGACACCTCTAAACATTCCTTGTAAAAAGTCATTTATTCTTTTAACTTCTTCATTAATCCAATCTAGTTCTAAAATATTCATCCATTTAAAAGCCAATATATGTTCTCGGCTAACTATCGGATCTCCTAACTCATCATTTTTTAAACAGTATTCAATTAATGGGTATTCTAAAACAGTACCATCTTCTATACCAAGTCTTTTAGTTAATGAGCCTGAAGCTATATTTCTTACAACAAATTCAATTGGAATAATTTCAACTAGTTTAACTAATTGTTCTCTCATGTTAATTCTTTTTACGAGATGATTTTTAATTCCTATTTGTTTCAAATTTGAAAGAATGTGTTCAGATATTCTGTTATTTAATATTCCTTTTCCTTCAATAATATCTTTTTTCTGATTATTGTAAGCTGTAGCATCATCTTTAAAATGTTGGATTGCTAAATTTTTATCTTCAGTTGCAAAAATGATTTTTGCTTTTCCCTCGTATATTTTTTTACCCTTTTTCATTAATTAAATACTCTTTTAAATATGTAGTTTACATTTTTAAAGTGTTTAGAGTATTTAAAAATGCTATCAATTTTTTTTAATGAAATTTTGTTTGTTATAAATTTATCTTTTTTTATCAAATTTATTAAATCAATATTTTTTGCATAACTTTCTTTGGTATGAAATTGAAGAATTTTATATGCCTTTTCTCTTGAAATACCAGTTTTTGTTAGTTCCAACATCATTTCCTGAGAAAATATCAATCCTTTAGTGATATTTAAATTTTTCATCATTCTTTTTGGGTAGATAATCATTTTGTCTAATATGCTTGCTAATCTTATTAAAGCAAAATCCAAAGTAATATTTGCATCAGGTCCAATGTTTCTTTCAACGCTAGAGTGCGAAATGTCTCTTTCATGCCATAAGGCAATATTTTCTAAGGCAGGAATCACATAGCTTCTAACCATTCTTGCAAGTCCAGTTAGATTTTCACTTAAAATTGGATTTTTTTTGTGTGGCATTGCAGAAGATCCTTTTTGATACTTAGAAAAATATTCTTGCAATTCATTAACTTCTGATCTTTGAAGATGTCTGATTTCTGTTGCTACTCTTTCAACCGATCCAGCAATAATGCCCAATATAGAGAAATAGTGCGCGTGTCTATCTCTTGGAATAATCTGTGTTGAAATTGGTTCAGGTTTTAATTTTAGTTTTTTTGCTACATAAACTTCAATTTTAGGATTTATATTAGCAAAAGTTCCAACAGCTCCAGAAATTGCACAAGTTGATACGTTATCTATTGCATCCTTAAGTCTCTTTTTATTTCTTTTAAATTCTTCATAAAATGAAGCTAGTTTTAATCCAAAAGTTAAAGGTTCAGCATGAATACCGTGACTTCTGCCTATGCAAGGAGTTAATTTATATTTTTTAGCCTGTCTTTTTAAAACTGATAAAATTTTGTCTATGTCTTTAAGTAATACATTTCCTGATTGAACTAATTGAATATTCAAACTTGTATCTAATATATCCGAAGAGGTCATTCCTTGATGTAAATATCTAGCTTTAATTCCTGTCTGTTCGGTAATTGAGGTCAGGAAAGCAATAACATCGTGTTTTACCTTAGCTTCAATATCATGAATTCTTTTAACTTTAATTCTCCCTTTTTTTCTTATTCTGGAAGAAACTCCTTTTGGAATAATTTTATATTTTTCCATTGCTTCTGCTGCAGCAATTTCAACATCTAACCAAATTTTATATTTATTTTCTTCTGACCAAATTTGAACAAGTTGCTTTCTAGAATAACGAGATATCATTAATTATACGGGGGCTTTCTATAACCTTTAACAGATTCTGTAAAAATTTCATAAGAATCTTCTGTAATTCCTATGGTATGTTCAAATTGTGCTGATAAAGATTTATCTTTTGTAACTGCAGTCCAGCCATCATTTAAAACTTTTACATCATATTTTCCTTCATTTATCATAGGTTCAATTGTAAAAGTCATACCAGGACTTAATTCAAGTCCATTATTTTTTTCCCCATAATGAAGAATATTGGGAGGTTCATGAAAAGCATTGCTTATTCCATGACCACAAAAATCTCTTACAACTGAAAAACCTTTTTCTTCCACAAAAGATTCTATTTCAAATCCTATGTCTCCAAGCCTAATTCCGGGTTTTAAAATCTTTATTCCCCTCATCATCGATTCATAAGTTGTATCAATTAAATTTTTTGCTTTAACTGAAACATCTCCAAATGAGAACATTCGGCTTGTATCGCCATAGTAATCATTAACAATAGTAGTTATATCAACATTGACCACATCACTTTCAGTTAATATTCTGTCAGAAGGAATTCCATGACAAACAACACGATTTAAAGATGTGCATAAAGATTTATTAAAACCTCTATAATAAAGTGGAGCAGAGTAACCACCATTATCTTTAATAAACTCATAACTAAGCTTATCAATTTCATCTGTAGATATACCTGGTTTAATAAAATCAGTTAGCATATCTAAAGTCTTGGATGCAAGTTTTCCTGCAATTCTCATCTTTTCAAATTTTTCTGAAAAATCGTTAGACATTTATAATTTTTATTTTTTTTTCAATTTTTATTTCTTTAGAATTTAACAAGCATCTGTATGCAAGAAAATTTACACCAGCTTTTTTTGCTTCGATATAATTTTTTAAATAATTAACATCTATATCTTTAGCTATTCTAAAATTATTTATACCCTGAATTTGAGTTAAAAATAAGACATATGGTTTATATCCTTTTTTGATTGAATCAATTAATTTTTTTAAATGTTTCGAACCTCTTGTTGTTACGGCATCAGGAAATTCAGCAATATCCTCTTCTCTTGTTAAAGTAACATTTTTTACTTCTAATATTTTCTTATCACATAGAAAATCGAATCTTGTATCTTCAGAGTATTTAAATTCTGGTTTAACTATTTTAGTCGATTTAAATTCATCTATTAAATTATTTTCTAAAGCATGTTCTACTATTCTGTTCGCACGATGAGTATTTACACCAATAATTTTTTTTTTTGATTTGATCATTTCCAAAGTAAATTTTAATTTTCGTTTAGAATCATTATGTTTGGTTATCCAGACTTCATTGCCTTTATCCAATAAACCCATCATCGAGCCAGTGTTTGGACAGTGAGCGATTACTGTTTTATTATTTACTTCTATATCTACAAAAAATCTTTTATATCTCTTGATAAATTTGCCTTTAATTAAACTGCTGGTAAATTTCATAATAATTTATTTATATTTGTAAATGACAAATAAAAAAGAAATAATTGCTGGAATAAT
>CAJXDV010000036.1 GCA_913052435.1 uncultured Pelagibacteraceae bacterium | reverse complement strand
CTCAAATTTGGGAGAAAAAAAGTGTCCCAAATGTACTATTATCGGGTGATCACGCCAAAATTAAAGACTGGCGTTTATCTCAATCTGAGGCTATAACACGCGACCGAAGACCAGATTTGTGGCAAAAATATAAAAAAAATTAAAAGAGAATTAAAATGAAGACTATAGAGGAAATTAATCAATCAAATGTTAAAAAAATAGTAGCTGAAAGAAAACATCCAGATTTTTTCCCAGGCGATATTATAAAAGTTGGAGTTAAAATTACAGAGGGAAAAAGAGACAGGATTCAATATTTCGAGGGAGTTTGTATAGCTAAAAAAAATAGAAATATTAATTCTTCATTTACTGTTAGAAAAATTTCTTTTGGAGAAGGCGTTGAAAGAACTTTTGCGTTATACAGTCCTATAGTTGATACAATTAAAGTTGTTAGATCGGGAAAAGTAAGAAGGGCAAAATTATATTATTTAAGAGATAGAACTGGCAAATCCGCAAGAATAGCAGAAAAGATTAAGAAGAAAATTGGTATAGATATTGAAACAAAAATACAACAAGTTACAGAAGAAAATGTCATGCCTGTAACCGATGATAAATCAACAGAAACCCTTAAAGAAGAAGCAAAAGTTGAAGTTTCAAAAGCAGAAGCAAAACCTTCTCCAACAGAAACCCCTAAAAAGGAAGCTCCCAAAAAAGAAGCTAAAATAGAGGGTAAAAAACAAGAACAACAAAAAGAAAACCTAGAACAGAAAAAATAATTTTTTTCTAAATGTCACAAACAATTTACGATAAAATTTGGAATGAACATCTTGTTCATGAGCAAGATGATGGAACTTCATTGCTTTTTGTAGATAGACATTTAATACATGAAGTTACAAGTCCACAAGCATTTGAAGGTTTAAGAAATTCAAATAGAAAAGCTAGACAGCCCAGTTTAACCCTTGCGGTTGCGGATCATAATGTCCCAACAACTGATAGATCAAAAGGAATTTCAGATGAAGATTCTAAAATACAGGTGGAAACACTTGAAAAGAACTGCAATGAATTTGGCATTAAGCTGTTTGGAATGAACGATAAAAGACAAGGAATAGTTCATATAATAGGACCTGAACAAGGTTTCACGCAACCAGGAAATATAATTGTTTGTGGAGATAGCCATACAGCTACCCATGGAGCCTTTGGAGCTTTAGCATTTGGCATTGGAACGTCTGAAGTTGAACATGTTTTGGCTACACAAACATTAGTTCAAAAAAAATCAAAAAATTTTAAAATTAGTGTAAATGGAAGTTTATCAATTGGAGTTACTTCAAAAGATATTATTTTGCAAATTATTGGAAAAATAGGAACTGCAGGTGGAACAGGATATGTTATTGAATATGTAGGAAATTTAATATCAAGCCTGAGCGTTGAACAAAGAATGACAATTTGTAATATGACCATTGAGGGTGGTGCTAGAGCTGGATTAATTAAACCTGACGAAAAGATTTTTGAATATTTAAAAGATAAACCAATGTCTCCAAAAAAAGAAAATTGGAATAGAGCAGTTGAATACTGGAGTAAATTAAAATCTGACCCAGATGCAAAATTTGACAAAGAAATTGTTTTAGAGGGTTCTGAAATTAAACCAATGGTAACGTGGGGAACTTCACCTCAAGATGTTGTTGAAATTGATGGAAAAGTTCCAAATCCCGAACATGAAAAAGATGAAGATAGAAAAAACTCAATTACAAGATCATTAAATTATATGGGTTTAAAGCCAGATACAAATGTTAAAGATATTAAAGTTGATAGGGTTTTTATAGGCAGTTGTACAAATGGTAGAATTGAAGACATAAGAGATGCAGCTAAAATTTTAAAAGATAAAAAAATAGCATCACATATTAATGCAATGATTGTTCCAGGATCTGGATTAGTAAAAGAACAAGCTGAACAAGAAGGTTTAGATAAAATTTTTAAAGAATCTGGTTTTGAGTGGAGAGAGCCAGGGTGCTCAATGTGTCTAGCAATGAATGAAGATAAATTAAAACCAGAGGAAAGATGCGCGTCTACCTCGAATAGAAACTTTGAAGGCAGACAAGGAAGAAAAGGAAGAACTCATCTTGTAAGCCCTGCTATGGCTGCTGCTGCTGCTATTTCAGGAAATTTAGATGATGTTAGAAAGTACCAAAATTAAATGAAAAAATTTACAATTCTTAAAAGTATACCTGCCTATCTTTCATTAGTTAATATTGACACGGATATGATAATTCCAAAGCAATTTTTAAAAACTATTAAAAGAACAGGTTTAGGTAAAAATTTATTTTTTGAAATGAGATACGATGAAAATGGTAAATTAAATAAAGATTTTATTTTAAACAATAGTCCATTTAATCAGTCTAAAATATTAATTGCAGGTAAAAATTTTGGTTGTGGATCATCAAGAGAACATGCTCCTTGGGCACTTTTAGATTTTGGAATTACTTGTATAATAAGTTCTAGCTATGCAGATATTTTTTATAATAATTGTTTTAAAAATGGAATTTTACTAATTAAAATAACTGATGATGAAATAAAAGAAATTTCAGAGTATTCTAATAGAAAAGAGGAAATTTCTGTGAACTTAGCAGATCAAAAAATTATTTTCGGAAATAAAAAAATTAAATTTGAAATAGATCAATTTAAAAAAAAATGTTTGATGGAAGGCTTAGACGATATTGCTTTATCTTTAGAAAAATCAGACAAAATTACTTCTTTTGAAGAAAAAATAAAATATACTAAACCTTGGGTTTTTAATGATTAAAGTTAAAAAAAGGAAGTTTTTGCTATTAGCTGGTGATGGAGTTGGTCCAGAAGTTGTTGGTGAAGTAAAAAAGATAATTAAGTGGCTTAATACTAACAGGTCTTTGGATTTTGAAATTGATGAAGATCTAGTTGGAGGCGCTTCTTACGATAAATATGGAACACCTATAACTGATGAAGCTTATTATAAGGCATTAGAGAGTGAAGTTGTAATTCTTGGTGCGGTTGGTGGTCCAAAGTGGGAGAATCTTGAATTTTCAAAAAGACCTGAAAGAGCTTTATTAAGGTTAAGAAAAGAACTTAAGTTATTTGCTAACTTAAGACCTGCTATCTGTTTCAAACAATTGGTTGAAGCTTCAACTCTTAAACCAGAAATTGTTTCTGGTTTAGATATTATGATTGTAAGGGAACTTACAGGCGGTATTTATTTTGGCGAACCTAGAGGAATTAAACCAATTGATAATGGTGAAAGAAAAGGAATTAACACACATACTTACACAACTAGTGAAATCGAAAGAGTTGCTAGAGTTGCTTTTGATTTAGCAAGAAAAAGAAAAAATAAAGTTACTTCATGTGAAAAATCGAATGTAATGGAGGCAGGTCAACTTTGGAAAGAAGAGGTTCAAGCATTACATGAAAGAGACTATAAAGATGTAGAATTGAGTCATATGCTTGCAGATAACTGCTCAATGCAATTATTAAGAAATCCAAAACAATTTGATGTAATAGTTACCGATAATTTATTTGGAGATATGTTGTCCGATCAAGCTTCAATGCTTACCGGGTCTTTAGGATTATTGCCTTCCGCATCGCTAGGAGCAAAAAATAAAGATGGCGAGATGAGAGCTATGTATGAGCCCATACATGGATCGGCACCAGATATTGCAGGAAAAGGAATTGCAAATCCAATAGCAACAATTTTAAGTTTTGCAATGGCATTAAGATATTCACTGGACTTAGATAAAGAGGCTGATGCTTTAGAAAAGGCTGTTCAAAATGTTTTGGATGATGGTCTTAGAACTAAGGATATTATGTCAAAAGGAACAAAAGAAGTATCTACCTCTCAGATGGGTGAAGCAATTATTGCATATTTGCAAAAATAATTGTTTTAACTTAACCTCTCTAAAATTAAATTTATGACAACTTATTCAGCGCCAGTTGAAGATATGATGTTTCTTTTCGAACATTTAAGAGACAACAAAAATTACAATGAAATTGAAAGATATAAAGAGATAAATACTGACTTAGTTAAGGATATTCTCCAAGAAGCTGCAAAAATTAATCAAGAGTTAATATTTCCACTTGCAAAAGTAGGAGATGAAAATCCATGTGTTTACGAAAATGGCGTTGTAAGAACACCTCCAGGTTATAAAGAAGTTTATTCAAAATTTATTGAAGACGGCTGGACATCATTATCATGTGATCCAAAATATGGAGGCCAAGGAATGCCAAAAACAGTAAGCACTTTTTTTGAGGAAATGTTATCATCATCAAGTTTATCTTTTAAGCTTTACAGTGAACTTAGTTTAGGAGCTTATAACTGTATTTTGCATCACGGTTCAGAAGAAATTAAAAATAGATATCTACCAAAAATAGTTGAAGGAAAATGGAGTGGAACGATGTGTTTAACTGAACCACAATGTGGAACCGATCTTGGATTAATTAAAACAAAAGCAATAAAAGATGGAAATAGTTCTTATAAATTAAATGGGCAAAAAATTTTTATTACATCAGGAGATCACGATCTTACTGAAAACATTATTCATTTGGTTTTAGCAAGAATACCTGATGCTCCCAAAGGAACTAAAGGTATTAGTTTATTTTTAGTACCTAAGTTTTGGGTATATGATGATGGAACGATTGGCTCAAGAAATGGAGTTGATACTAGCTCAATAGAGACAAAAATGGGAATAAAAGGCTCATCCACATGTGTTTTAAATTTTGAAAATGCTACCGGTTATATGATTGGCCCTGAAAATAAAGGGTTAAGTTCAATGTTTACAATGATGAATCTTGAAAGAATAGTAGTTGGCATACAAGGTTTAGGCATATCTGAAACTGCATATCAAACTGCTTTGAATTATTCAAAAGAGAGAAAACAAGGAAAAGCAAACAATAATATTTCAACTGATACTGATTTAATCATAAAACATGCAGATATAAGAAGAAGCTTAATGAACATGAAGTCGATAATTGAAGGAGAAAGAAGTTTAGCATTTTGGATGTCGCAACAAGTTGATGTGAGTTTAAATCATCCAGAAACTTCTGTAAGAAAAAAAGCATCTGAAATTGTTGGATTGTTAACACCAGTAATTAAATCTTTTTTTACTGACATGGGAATGGAAATAACCAATGAGGCAATCCAAATATTTGGAGGTTACGGATTTACTAAGGACCAGGGTGTTGAACAATTATTTAGAGATAACAGAATTACACCAATATATGAAGGCACAAACTCAGTTCAGGCAATGGACCTAGTATTTAGAAAAATCACAGAAAAAAATGTATTCGAGAGCTTTGTTAAAAATATTGATGATGAAATTGAAATTAGTCGCAAAAATGAAAAATTAAATAGACACATAACAAATGTCTTTGAATTAAAAGATACTTTATTAAATTTTACTCGCTGGATTGATCCTAAAGGCAACACACCTAAAAATGACATTAGTGCTTCATGTAATGATTATCTGAAGTTTTTCGGATATTTTTGCTTAGCATTTATTTGGTTAAAAATATTAAGGAAAAGCTATGAAAATTATAAGAGCAATAAAGAATTCTATGATGAAAAAATAAATACAGGAAATTATTATTTTGATAAAATTATTCCAAGAGCAGATAGCCATTATAGATCTGCAATTTCAGGAAGTAAATTTACAATGGGGGCGAAATTTAATTAGATGAATAAATATAATCAATATTTAGATAAAAATAATGCTAACTTTGTTCCACTTACTCCATTGAGTTTCTTAGAAAGAGCAAAAGATATATATCCAAACTATGAAGCATTAGTTTACGAAAACAGAAACTATACATGGTCCCAAGTTTATGAAAGATGTATCAGGTTTGCTAGTGCACTAGAAAAAATTGGAATTGGTGAAGGAGATACAGTTTCAGTGATGGCATTTAACACACCTGAGATTTTTGAAGCTCATTATTCTGTTCCGATGACCGGCGCAATTTTAAATACTATAAACATTAGATTGGATGCAAAAACTGTTTCCTATATCTTAGATCATAGTGAAGCCAAAGTTCTTATTGTAGATAGACAACTTCATCCTGTGATTGAAAAAGCTTTAACTACAGTTCAGAAAAAACCTATCATAATAGATATTCAAGATGATTTTGCAGATCAATCTTTACTTAAAAAAATTGGTGATAAAGAATATGAAGAATTTTTAAACACCGGTGATAAGAATTATATTTGGAAAAGACCAAAGGATGAATGGCAAGCAATTTCTTTAAGCTATACATCTGGAACAACTGGCAATCCCAAAGGAGTAGTTTATCATCACAGAGGCTCATATTTAATGTCTACTGGTAGTGCTGTTGCATGGAATATGCCAAATAGATTAATTTTTTTAACTATTGTTCCCATGTTTCATTGTAATGGTTGGGGATATCCTTGGACAATCCCAATGCTTAATGGAAAAACAGTTTGCTTAAGGGATATAAATATAAAAAAAATTTTTGAGTTGATTAATACACACAAAATTACCCATTTTGGTGGTGCTCCAATTGTTTTAAATATGATTACAGGTGCTTCTGCATCGGAGCAAAAAAAATTAAATCACAAAGTTTATGTATTAACGGCAGGAGCTCCACCACCGAGTATAATATTTAAAAAAATGGAAGCATTAGGTTTTGAAGTAATGCACGTTTACGGACTTACAGAGACTTATGGACATATTTTACAATGCGCATGGAATGTTGAATGGAATTCTCATAATGAAGATAAAAAGAATGAGATAAAAGCAAGACAAGGTGTGAGGTATCCAAATACTGAAGATGTCATAGTTATGAATCCAGAAACAATGAACGCCGTTCCTAAAGATGGAAAAACTATGGGTGAAATAATGATCAAAGGAAACGTAGTAATGAAAGGTTATTTTAGGGATAAAGAAGCAACAGAGAAAGCAATGTCAAATGGCTGGTTTCATTCAGGTGATTTGGCCGTTGTTTATCCAGACGGATATATAAAAATACAAGATAGATCAAAAGACATAATAATTTCCGGAGGAGAAAATATTTCTTCAATTGAAATTGAAAATGCATTGTCAAAACATCCAAGCGTTTCCATAGCTGCAGTAGTTGCAAAACCAGATGAAAAATGGGGAGAAGTTCCTTGTGCATTTATTGAAAAAGTAAAAGATAAAGATGTAAGCGAGAAAGATTTAATTGATTTCTGTAGAGAGTCTTTAGCAGGATTTAAAATACCAAAAAAAATTGAATTTTGTGAACTACCAAAAACTTCAACAGGAAAAATTCAGAAATTTGAGTTAAGAAAAAAGGCTAGGGAAATAACTTTTCCAAAATGAGGAGAATAGCAATGATGAAAAAACCATTCTGGAAAACATTAAAATTTGTAAAAATTCAGATAAATAACACTACTTTTGATGGAAAAGTTTGGGATTTACCTTTCATTTAGTATAAAAGTTTTAAAATATCATGAATATAGCAATAGTAGGCGCAACAGGAAATGTAGGAAGAAAACTCATTGAAGTTTTGGAAAAAAAGAATTTTCCAATTTCTGAACTATTTTTAATTGCTTCATCAAAAAGTGCAGGAAAAAAAATTAATTATAATGGCAAAGAACATTCAGTTATAGATCTTGAAAAATTTGATTTTTCAAAAGTAAAAATTGCTTTTTTTGCTGCAGGAAGTGCTATAGCTGAAAAATGGGCCAATGTTGCAGCTGAGAAAACAATAGTTATTGATAATTCAAAATTTTTTAGAAAAGATTCTAATATTCCTTTGGTAGTTCCAGAAGTGAATTCAAAGGAATTAGCTCATGTTAAAAATAAAAATATAATTGCAAATGCAAATTGTTCAGTGATACCGATTGTTGTAGCCTTAAAACCTTTGCATGATCTATACAATGTTAAGAGAATAATTGTGTCAACTTATCAATCCGTGTCTGGCGCAGGCAAGGCACCTATGGATGAATTATTATCTCAAACTCAAGAATATTTTGAAAATAAAAAATTAGAGTCAAAATATTTTACAAAACAAATTGCATTTAATGCTATTCCACATATCGATAGTTTTTTGGAAAATGGCTATACCAAAGAAGAGCAAAAAACCACAGATGAAATTAAGAAAATTTTAGATAACAAAATAAAAGTTTCATCTACTTGTGTTAGAATACCTGTACTTGTGTCACATTCTATAAGTGCGAATGTCGAATTTAATAAAAAATGTAATTTAGATGAAATCAGAAATGTTTTATCGAACGCTCGTGGTTGTAAGGTTATTGATGAACGTAAGGATGGTGGATATATAACTCCCGCTGAAGCGGAAAATAAATTTGAAACATTTATTTCAAGAATTAGATATGATGATTCTCAACCTAATACTATAAATTTGTGGATTGTTTCTGACAATTTACTTAAAGGTGCAGCATTAAACGCAGTTGAAATAGCTGAAGCTTTGATAGAAAAAGATTTCTATGGAAAATAATAATCCTTTATCTCCTCATATTCAAATTTATAGTTGGAATATTTCTTCATTAATTTCTATTTCTCACAGAATCATAGGAGTGATAAATATATTGGTGTTAACATTTGTTTGTTTATGGATATCTTTATTGTTATTAGGTGAAACAAACTATGATTATGCAAAATTTTTTTTGCAATCTATTTTTGGTAAGTTTACAATTATAGGAATAATTTGGTCATATAGTTTTCAGATTTTAAGCGAAGTAAGGCATTTGTTTTGGGATTTAGGTTATGGTTTTGAATTAAAAACTTCAAAAATTACGGGGCTAATAGTTATTTTTGGATCAATTATTTTTACAA
>CAJXDV010000035.1 GCA_913052435.1 uncultured Pelagibacteraceae bacterium | reverse complement strand
GAAAAACTATTCCTCAAATCTTTTTCAATGAATCTCATATTGGTGGTTACGAAGAATTAAGAGATCTAGAAAAAAAAGGTGAGCTTGATAATTTGATAAAATAACTTTATTTAATCGTAATTGTGCATACAGGTTCAAAAGCAATCATCATACATCTGGAACCAACATTCGAAGCACCAATAGCTTCTTGAGTTCCAAAAGAAATAGTTACCGTTGGTGGAATCATCGTAACAGTATAAGGACTTGTAAGTGCAAAAATCATTATATGTTCTGTACCAGTGTCAGCATCATGACCTTCCATATAAGTCGCATATGTAGGGCTTGAGTAATCATTTGTACTTGAACTTGTCGTGCCACAAGTAGCATTTGTACAAATTGTGAAGCTATCATTTGTTAAATAAAGATTCATTTCTGCTGCAGTTCCATCATCAGCAACTGTAATCGCATGAGTAAATTTTCTCGCTGCTTCAGTATCCCCGTACAATGTATCTGTTGCAGCTTGTGTAACACAAGCATCTGGAGTTGCGGCAGTATCAATAGCTGCTGCTGTTTTTACAGTAAATTTTCTAAGAACTGTAACTCTCATGTGAGTGTATGTTGTTCCAAGTGGTAAAAGTGCTACATCACCATATGTTCCTGCTACTGCACCTGCATCCACAGCTGCAATATCAATTACTTGTGTGCCACTTCCAATAACAACAGCTCCATCACAGTTGGTAACACCTGTGCTGGCGGTACACATTTCTAATTTTGTCATTGTAATTTTATATACACTTGCTGCTCCTTTTACTGTAGCAGCATTTGAATTGGCAATAAACAATACAAATAATAATTTAACTAAAACAATAAATGCAAAAAATCTTTTCATTAATCTGTCCTTGAAATAGTTGATGTTCCTTTAAACTCGATCATAATTTTATTATTTCTTTGAACTTTAGATAAAAGTTCGCCTGACATATCTTTTTCTTCCTTCCACATGGTATCACTTATTCCATCTATTGCGGTTGGCCCTTCTCTTGCTGGATGCACAAACATTATCTTAGCATACCATTCATCTTCTAAACCGGCTTTATCTTTGTCATCAAAAGCCAATTCTAAATTTAAATTTGGTGTTAAAAATAACTCCGACCCTAATTTCATTCCTTCAATATCATCTCTATCTACACCTTTCCACTGATAGGTGTTCAAAAATCCCTTTGCCCAATGCAAGTAAGGTATCTGTGAAGCCAATCTCAAATCATACCCATCTAAAACTTTTTCATCTGCGCCACTATCTATGCCTGTATAATAATTTGCTGTAAATTCTAATACTGCATTTCTAGCTTCAGCTCCTAAGCTTGTTCTAGCGTTTCCATGGTCATCATAATCTAGAAAAAAGTTTACTCCTGTCATCATGAAATTATCATCACTTAAAGTTCTTTTTCCAAAACCTAAATTTCCAACAATTCTTTCATCATTGTTTTGTTCTGTATTGAATAAAGAAAATTGCGTGAAGTAATTTCCGTTATCTAATTCTTTTAATTCCCTAACAGCCAGAATACTAAAATCTGGCTTGTTGTTCTCTCTCAAATCAATGCTTGTCTCGGTATATCCTTCACCTGGCAAAAAATTCAAATTAACATCAGAATATGAATGAGAAATGGATAAAATAATGACTAAAAAAATTTTAAACAATAAATTCATACATTTTAATGCCACAGAACTCAAAATATTACAATATGCAATATTGTAAAATTCAACATAATATTTCAATAAAAATCAATATAGAGCTTACCATACTTAATAAAATTGATTTAATTCAATTATTATTTGTTATTGGTTGAATTTCAAATCATATTGCTCAAGTAATTTTTTTCTTAACTTATGCTTTATTTATAGATTTTGTTTAAACAAAATTCTAACTTTTAGGTTTGAATATTAAACAAACTCCATTGTTACAATATCTTTTTCCCGTAGGTTCTGGACCATCGTCAAAAATATGACCATGATGACCGCCACAATTTTTACAATGATATTCTTTTCTAGCATATCCTAAATGATAATCAGTTTTTGTTTCAAAAACATCTGGTAAAGACTCATAGAACGATGGCCAGCCAGACCCACTCTCATATTTTTTTTTTGAATCAAATAATTTTACATCACAGTTTGCACAATAATATGTTCCTTCTCTTTTTTCATGATTTAGTTTACTAGAGTCCTTAAGTTCGGTTCCTTCTTCAAATAATATTAATTTCTGCTCAGGAGTTAAATCTTGGTTTTTTTTTGTCATTTATAAATATTTAGTACAATTATAGTTTCATTGCTTATTCAATAACACGAATAGGTTTTCCCGAAACACATGCTTCTAAATTTTCTATCATCTGAGTATAAAAAGTAGAGTAATTTTCTGCTGTAACATATCCTATATGAGGCAATAATAATGCATTTGGAACAAATCTCAATTTATGACTAGCAGGCAAAGGTTCTTTTTCATAAACATCTATTCCAGCGCCTGCAATAACATTTGTTGAAAGTGCAATGACCAAGTCATCTTCATTAACAATTGGACCTCTTGAAGTATTTATTAAAAAAGCTGTCTTCTTCATTTTATCAAATTCGGCCAGTTTAATGCAATCCTTATATCGTTTTCCTCCTTGAACATGAATTGATAGAAAATCGGAATTTAGAATTAAATCTTCTTTACTACTTGGCAATACATCTAGTTCTTTACATTTATCAAGACTTAAATTTTCACTCCAAGCCATAACTTGCATACCAAATGCTTTACCTATTTTTGCAACTTGTGAGCCTACTTTGCCCAGTCCAATTAATCCTAATATTTTTCCTTTTAATTCAATGCCAATTGTAGTTTGCCAATAACCCTGAAACATATTGTCAATTTCTGGTTTTATATTTCTGGCTAAACCTAATATTAATGCCCAAGTTAATTCACATGTAGGATTAACATTTATTTCTGTGCCAGTTACGATGACTTTTTTTTTCTTGGCCGCTTCAAGATCTATCGCTTTATTTCTCATGCCGCTTGTTGCTATATATTTAAGTTTCTTCAAACTATTAATTAGATTAGATGTAACTTTTGTTCTCTCTCTCATAATTAATAAAGCTTCAAAATCCTTTAGCTGTTCAATTGCATCATCCTCATTTTCAAATGGTTCGCTAAATATTTTTATCTCATATTTTCCTGATAATTTTTTTAAGTCGACAAACTCTTGAGCAACATTTTGATAATCGTCTAAAACTGCAACTTTAAGCATTTTTTTTATTTTTATTTGAAAGTGTTATTCCTGCAATAATAAATATTGCTCCCAGAAAATGGTAAAACATAAATTTTTCATCAAAGATAACTATTGCCATTAATGCTCCGAAAATTGGCATTAAATGCAAAAAGACACCTGCTCTATTTGCACCAATAATTGATATTCCTTTTATCCAAAATAGAAAAGCAAGAATTCCTGGGAATAATACCACATAAGTTAGTGTTAATATAAATGGCTTACCAAGTGTAATTGAATGACCAAAATTCATTTCAATAAAATAAATAGGAATTAAAAAAACTAATCCACATATAATTATTATTTCTAGCAGTGCAATTTGAGATACTTCGTAAGTTTTTTTTCTAAGTAAAGCTGAATATATCGCCCAGGAAAACATGGCAACAACCATTGATAAATCCCCTTTATTAAAGTTTAAACTTTTGATTAATTCGATGTCTGCTTTGGTAATTATAAATAATACTCCTGTTAAAGATAAAATTACTCCAATTATTTGAAATAAATTCGTTTTTTCAATATTAAGTATAGAAGCGACAACCATGATCCAAACTGGTATTGTTGAAATCATCAAAACACCACTGATTACTTGTGTATAATATAAAGAATAGTAAACGATAGAATTAAAAATAGTAATACTCGTTATTCCTAAAATTATAAAAAAACCAATATTGTAAAAAATATATTTTTTATGATCTAAAATTTCTTTAAAAGTAAATGGTAATAAAATTATAAAAGCGAATAACCATCTATAAAAGTTTAGTGAAAAAGGTGGGATTTGGTAATTGCTTGCTGCTTTTCCAACGATAAAATTACCTGACCAAAAAAGGGTTGTTAAAATTAGCAATAAATACGCAAGATTATTTTTATTTGCCACTTAATTTATTTCTTTCTATATTTTTTCATAGAAACGTTAGCTAATAATAAATTTGGATCAATAAAAACTTTTGATTTTTTAATTTTTTTAAAAGATTTATATGCAAAAATTGCTATGGGTAATTCAGTGCAGCCAAGTATTATTTTTTTACACTTCATCTTAATTAAATTATTAACCGCTGGCTTAATTGCTTTTTCTGCTAATTTGATTTTTCCCATTTTTACAAATTTAATTGCTTTATTAACGCTTAGTTTCTGCAAAGATTTTCGTGGACTAACTAATTTATAATTTTTATCGAAATATTTACTGTAAATTCCTGTTTTTAAAGTTGCTTCTGTGCATAGTATTCCAATTTTTGAATTTTTTTTGCAACTTTTCTTGGTGTGAAGATAAACTTCTTTTGGAATGCTCAATAAAGGAATTTTTATTTTTTTCTGTAAATCATCATGCCAATAATGAGCAGTATTGCATGGCATAACAATAAACTTGCATTTATTTTTTTGAAGTAATCGACAGCCTTGGAGTAAGCTTTTTAGAACATTAAAATATTTTTTAATATTCTCAGGTCTTTTTGGAATATTTGATTTGTTATACAATATAAAAAGAGGATACTGTTGATCTGTTTTTCCTCTATTTAACATTGAAATCTTATTACAAAAATCAAGACCTGCTTGCGTCCCCATTCCGCCTAATATTCCAATCATGATTGTATCTTTAAATGTTATTTGAATTTTTTTCCACTAAATTAAGAAAATCTTAAAGAACTATAAGGTTTGAGATTTAGATTTGTATTTTCGTTAGCGATCATCATGGATACTATTTTTCCAGATATAGCTCCCAAAGTCCATCCTAAATGATGATGTCCAAAAGAATAAAAAACATTTTTATAATTTTTTGAAGGTCCTATTACTGGTAAAAAATCTGGCAAAGATGGTCTAAAACCTAACCATTCATCCTTATGCTCAGGTAAACCTTCAAGCATATCATTTGCATTCAAAATCAGATTTTTAATTCTAGATTTAGATAAAGGATTATCGAGACCTCCAAATTCAATTGTACCAACAACTCTTAATCCTTGCTCCATTGGTGTTAAGCCAAAAGCTCTATTTGCATGAACAACTGGTCTAGAAATTAAGTGATCGCAATCTTTAAAATGAACATGATATCCTCTCTCAGTATCTAGTGGAATTTGTTCATGAAGTTTATCAGTTAATTTTTTTGAAAAAGCTCCGCAGGCTATAACAAGTTTGTCAAAAATAAACCTTTGTGTTTCTGATCTTATAACTGGTTTATCTTCATCAAAATTTATATCTTGGATATTTAATTTTAAAAACTTGCCTCCTTTATTTATAAAATTTTCTAATAATTTTGTTAAAATTTTTCTAGGATTTCTCGCATGTCTTGCATAATCATAATAAACCCCACCATGGTAAAAAGGTTTCAAGTTAGGTTCAAGATCATGAATTTCTTTAGGGTTTACCAATTGTTGCTTAACGCCTAGCTCTTCTTTTATTTTATTTTCGAGTTCTCTGCTTTTTAAATTTTTATCTGTCCACACATAAAGAATTCCTTTATTTTCCACCAAACCTTCTAAATTTATTTCTTCAAATAATTCATCAAAAGCTGGTAATGATTGATCCAATATTTGATGCATATTTTTTGCCGTATGCATCATTCTTTCTTGTCTACAGTTTAATAAAAATTTCAAAAACCATGGGATCATTTTTGGCACATAATTCCATTTTAATGCAAGCGGACCTCTTGAGCTTAATAACATTGTAGGAACATCAGAAACAATATCAGTTCTATTCAATGGTACGGATGCGTAAGGTGAAAAATGGCCTGCGTTACCATATGATGCTGAATTAATAGGTTGATCACGATCAAATATAATTACTTGATAACCTTTTTTTTGAAGAAATAAAGCAGTGCAAACTCCTTGAATTCCTGCTCCAACTACTCCAATTTTCAAATTTTTTTCTGTCACAAAAGAAATATAGATTTAGGTTATAATTATTATAGATGCTATTTGACCGCGGGTGTATTTGCTCAAAACCTTAAAATAAGCACTGTGATTACTTTCCAATTCCAATGATTGTTAAATCATCATCAAGAATATCGTTGCTTTCTTTGATTCCTTTTTCTTTATATTCGACCTTCAAGCTTTTTTGTCGAATTTCCTCAGTTGCTTTTTGTAGTTCTAATTTTAAAAGAGAATTTTGATGTCTGTTCAGCAAAGTTTTAACACCATCGATTCCTAATTCATTATTATTTTCATCCAAACATTCAGAAAAACCATCTGTAAAACAGTAAACTCGACTAGAATTTAATTTAAATTTTTCTAATTTGTAAATATTTTCATTCTTTTGCTTGCTGATAGCTAGAGGAATTGAGCTTGATGGATATTCTATAAACTTGTCACCTATTTTATGCAATGCTGGCTGGTGTCCTGCGTTTGCTAATTCAATTTCATCATTTTTCAAATTATAACAACCAATAATTGATGTGATGTATGTGCCTTTTGGATTTGTTTCATTCAAATCATTATTCATTTCAAAAAGAATTTCGTTAGGTTTATATTTTTGTCTAGCAAATATTTTAAATAGTGTAATTGCTTTTGCCATCACCATTCCTGCATTAACTCCTTTTCCAGATACATCGGATAAAGTAAAATATATTTGATCATCATGTG
The DNA here is from genome assembly GCA_913052435.1 of uncultured Pelagibacteraceae bacterium. Lineage (GTDB taxonomy): Bacteria > Pseudomonadota > Alphaproteobacteria > Pelagibacterales > Pelagibacteraceae > Pelagibacter. The sequence goes on along the minus strand of CAJXDV010000035.1, from coordinate 2,330 downwards.
GATAAAAATCATAATAATCACCAGATATTTCTCTGGCTGGAATGTTTAAGCCGTATACTGGATAATTTTCTAAATCTCTTTCTGGCATCAATTTTTGTTGAACTTCCATTGCTAATTTAATTTCTCTTGCTACTCGATTTTTCCACATATTTTTTTGTTTTTCGGATTGTTCAAGTCTGTTCATCATCCGATTATATTGTGTACCGATAAGACCTGTTTCTGTAAAAGAATCTTGTGGTGCTCTCAACGTATAATCTTGAGTTTCTGCTTGTTTGCCTAAAACATTTAATAGTTCATGTGTATCTGTTGAAGCGTTATGCTCTGCAATATTTAAACCTAATTCTTCATTAATCTTGCTAACTCTAAGTGGGTAAAAATAATTAATAATTTTAAAAATAATATAAGACGTAAAAAAACAAAAAGCTCCAATACTAACTACGCCTATTAACTGAACATACAATTGCTGAGCTCTTGTAATCTCAATGCCCATTTTTTCGATATCTCCAAATATTGCTATAGCTAATGTTCCCCATATTCCGCAAATTAAATGAACTGGAATTGCATTAACAACATCATCAATTTTTAACTTTTCTAATATGACTAAAAAGCTTCCAGACAATATTCCTGCTAAACCGCCTATAATGATTGCGTTTGACGGAGATACAAAGGCGCAAGAAGCAGTAATAGAAACTAATCCTGCTATTGGACCTGTAATCATGAACATGGGCTCGGGTTTTCTCATGACAATTACTCCCATAATACTAGATGAAATTAATCCAGCAGAAGCTGCCATAAATGTATTAATCAATATAAGTGGAATTCTTATATCCATTGCTAAATTGGCTCCACCGTTAAAGCCAAACCAACCAAACCACAAAATCAAAGAACCTAATGCTGCCATTGGGGTATTACTTCCTTGAAAAATTTTGTTACCTTGTGCGTCTCCTTCTCTAAATCTTCCCGTTCTTGGTCCAACAATAAGTAGAATTGCTAGAGCAACCCAACCTCCTACGGAATGAACAGCTGAAGCTCCTGCAAAATCAATAAAACCTAATTTACCTAACCAGCCAAATTTTCTTATAGGATTTGAAAAATCAAAAGCCCATATCCAATGACCAACCAATGGATATATAATGCCTGATGTTACAAATGTAATTATAATATAGCTGAAAAACTTTAATCTTTCAGCTACTGCTCCTGAAATAATCGTAGCTGCTGTTGCAACGAACATGGCTTGGAAAACAAAATAAGTTTGGTAACCGGCAACATTTGTGAAGAAAAGAAAATATTTGGTGCCAACTAATCCTGAATAGCTGGCACCATACATTAATCCAAAACCAAATGCCCAAAAAGTAACAACAGCAATTCCAAAATCGGCTATATTTTTTAGTGCAACGTTAATACTGCTTTTTCTTCTTGTTAAGCCAGATTCTAAACACATAAATCCAGCCTGCATTAAGAAAACTAATACTGAACACATCAACAGCCAAAATGTATCCAAATTCGCCTGAAGTATGGCCTCTAGTCGAAACTCTACAGAATTTAATGCGCCTTTATTTGTTAATTCTGACTGTGTAATAGTTGACTGAAGTTTATCTACACTATCGAATACGTATCTACGTAACTCGGAAATATCACTAAATATTCGTTCTATTTGTTTTTCAGCCATTTTATCAATAATTATTAATTAGTTTGATAAAATTTTTACTGCTTCACTAGGATCTTCAATAAATTTTCCAGCACTTGTAACTTTGACAACCTCAAATCCTGTTCCTAAAATTGCTTTTTTAAATTCTTCTTCGTTTAAATTTGATTTATCTTCAAAAGCAGAAACAGCTACCCCTTCTGGCCATGATACTTTTACATGTGCAGTTGGACTTGCTTTAATTAAAGCCATGGTAACCATTTTTTGACATTTAATACACATCATGCCATTTACCTGAGCCACCATTGATTCAGCTGCATTTAGAATGCTACCAATAGATAAAAAAAACGTCACTAGTAATAAAGTAATTATTTTTCTCATTATATCTCCCTATTTTTTTTATGCATTTTAATACTAATAAAATTTTATTAGAATTAAAATGTTAACCAAACTGGGCTTTTTTTTGCAAATAAATTTTATTTACCTACCGAAAGTACTGTTAAATCATCATTTAGTCTTTTATCAGCTGATTTTTTAATCACATCTTTTGTGATGTCAGATAATTGTTTTTTTATGTCTTTATTATAATTATTTTCTATAATTTTTATTGAACCTTCAATTCCTATTTCATTACCTTTTTCATCTAAACTTTCTGACAATCCATCGGTAAAAGTATAAAATCTAT
>CAJXDV010000034.1 GCA_913052435.1 uncultured Pelagibacteraceae bacterium | reverse complement strand
GGATGATACTTACCAATTACATCTCCAACAATTCTTGCAGATTTTCTAAATTGTTTAGTCCAATCAAATCCACCTTTATGCATAGCGTAAAGTATTCTTCTGTGAACTGGTTTGAGTCCGTCTCTAATATCGGGTAAAGCCCTACTAATGATTACGCTCATAGCGTATGACAAATATGATGAACTCATTTCATCATACATTGAGATAGGTTTTATATTTAAATTTTTATTGATTTCGTTTTTTTGCATAAAAACTAAAATGGAATATCGTCATCCAAATCGTCTTGGCTTGCAATTTTATTATCATCAAGATTTTGTTTTGCATCTTGAGAAGGAATAGAATTTTGATTGCTGCTTCCGAGCATCGTTAATGAAGAGTTGTAACCTTGAATTAATATTTCTGTAGTATATTTATCTTGACCACTTTGTTCATCTTTCCACTTACGCGTTGATAATTGACCTTCAACGTACACTTGTGCACCTTTTTTAAGATATTGTTGTACTACATTTACTAGGCCTTCGTTAAAAACAACTATTCTATGCCATTCAGTTTTTTCTTTTTTTTCACCAGTATTTTTATCTTTCCAAGTTTGGCTTGTAGCAAGACTAAGTCTTGCAACACTTTTTCCATTTACCATTTGTTTAATTTCCGGATCTGCACCTAAACGACCAATCAAAAGTACTTTATTTAAACTTCCAGCCATAATATTTTAAAAAATTGATTTATTTAATTATAACACTAATTATCTTGAATATTAATTTTATTAATTTAAAGCAACAGAAATTATGCAAAAAAAGATAGTTATTAAAGGCGCAAAAGAGCACAATTTAAAGAATATTTCTTTGGAAATTCCAAAAGATAAATTTGTGGTAATTACTGGGCTGTCTGGGTCAGGAAAATCATCTCTAGCCTTTGATACGATATACGCTGAAGGACAAAGAAGATATGTCGAAAGCTTATCTGCATATGCTAGACAGTTTCTTGACAAAATGAAAAAACCTAATGTTGATCTTATTGAAGGTTTAAGTCCAGCAATATCAATAGAACAAAAAAATACTTCAAAAAATCCTAGATCTACAGTCGCCACTGTAACAGAAATTTATGATTATATGAGAGTTTTATTTGCTAGAGCTGGAATACCTTATTCTCCATTTACTGGCAAACCAATTAAGTCACAAACTGTAAGTCAAATAGTAGATAAGATTAAAGAACTCCCAAAAAAATCTACGATTTATCTCTATGCTCCAATCGTAAGAGGAAGAAAAGGAGAATATAAAAAAGATATTTTAAATTTAAAAAAAAGAGGTTTTAGAAAAATAAAAATTGATGACGAATTATATGAAATTGATAAAGTTCCAGAGTTAAATAAAAAATTAAAACATGATATATCAATACTTGTTGATAGAATTGTAATAAATTCGACTTTAGGTAATAGATTAGCAGAAAGTGTTGAAACATCAGTAAATCTTTCAAGTGGCTTAATATTTGTAGAATTTGAAAACGAAACAATTCCAAAAAAGTTTAGAAAAATTGAAAAATTAATTTTCTCAACAAAATTTGCATGTCCTGAAAGTGGTTTTACAATTGAAGAAATAGAACCAAGATTATTTTCCTTTAATAGTCCATATGGAGCTTGTGAAGAATGTGAAGGCATAGGTATAAAACTTAATGTTGATCCTAAACTTGTTGTTCCAAATGAAAAAAAAAGTATTGCTGATGGAGCAATTGAACCTTGGTCTAAGTCAACTTCTATGTATTATGCTCAAACTCTAGCTTCTCTTTCTAAACATTACGCTTTTTCCTTAGATGAAAAGTGGTTTAAATTATCAAAAAAAATTAAAGATATAATTTTATTTGGTTCTGATAATGAAGAAATCAAATTTTCTTATGATGATGGATATGAAAAATATTCACATAAAAAAACTTTTGAAGGCGTTGTAAATAATCTAGAAAGAAGATTCATAGAAACAGATAGCGACTGGAAGAGAGAAGAAATAGCTCAATATCAATCGGATACAAAATGTGAAAGATGTAATGGTTATAGATTAAAAGATGAAGCTTTGTGTGTTAAAATTAATAATTTAAACATCAGTGAAATTACCGAAAAGTCTATTTTAGATGCCAAAAAATGGTTTATGTCATTAGAAAAGAATTTGGATAAAACTCGGTTAAAAATTGCTCATCATATTTTAAAAGAGATTAACGAAAGATTGGACTTCTTGATAAATGTTGGTCTTGATTATTTAACCTTATCAAGAGAATCTGGCACTTTGTCTGGGGGAGAATCTCAAAGAATAAGATTGGCTTCACAAATAGGTTCGGGACTAACAGGAGTTCTTTATGTATTAGATGAACCTTCAATAGGTCTTCATCAAAAAGATAATATAAAGCTTATTGATGCACTAAAAAGGTTAAGAGATCTTGGTAATACAGTTATTGTTGTAGAACACGATACAGAGACAATTGAAAATGCAGATCATATTATTGATCTTGGTCCAGAAGCTGGAAATAATGGAGGAGAGATTGTTGTTCAAGGAAGTTATCAAGAAATAATAAAAAATGAACAAAGCATAACAGGAAAATATTTATCAAATAAAAGTTTTATTCAAATACCAAAAAATAGAAGATTGGCAAAAAATGGTAGATTCATAGAAATATTAGGAGCAACAGGAAATAATTTAAATAACGTAAACTTAAAAATCCCTCTAGGAAGTTTTGTTTGCGTAACAGGTGTTTCGGGAAGCGGTAAGTCAACTTTAATTCTTCAAACACTTTATAATGCATTAAATCTTACGTTAAATAATAACAAATCTAGAAAAATTCCGAAACCATTTAAAGGATTTAAAGGAATTGAATTAATAGATAAAGTTATAGATATAGATCAATCACCTATTGGAAGAACACCAAGATCAAATCCGGCAACATATACTGGCGCATTTGGACCGATAAGAGATTGGTTTACAAATTTACCTGAGTCTAAAGCTCGTGGTTATAAACCTGGAAGATTTTCGTTCAATGTAAGAGGAGGAAGATGTGAAGCGTGCGAAGGAGATGGTGTGATTACTTATGAAATGCATTTTTTACCAGATGTTTATATTACTTGCGACGAATGTAAAGGAAGCAGATACAATAGAGAAACTTTAGAGATTAAATTTAAAGATAAAAGTATAGCGGATATATTAAATATGACTGTAGATGAAGGTTGTGATTATTTCGAAAATATTTCTAGTATAAGAAGCAAGTTATTAACACTAAAAAAAGTTGGACTTGGTTACATTAAAATAGGACAACAAGCCACTACATTATCAGGTGGTGAAGCTCAAAGAATTAAGCTTGCAAAAGAACTTTCAAAAAGATCTACAGGAAGAACAATGTATATATTAGATGAACCCACCACAGGTTTGCATTATCATGATATAAAAAAATTATTAGAAATTTTACATACTTTTGTAGCTACTGGTAATACAGTTGTCGTTATTGAACATAATCTAGAAGTAATTAAAACTGCAGATTATATTATCGATTTGGGTCCAGACGGTGGTGTTAATGGAGGAAATATAATAGCAGAAGGAAAACCTGAAGAAATTATTGAATTTAAAGAAAGTTATACAGGTAAATTTTTAAAGTCATTATTGGATAGAAAATTTAAAAAAATTGCTTAACTTTAAGTAAAATAGTAATAAGATATATTATGTCTTCGATTCTAAAATCATTACCTAAAACAATTAATGTTTCTATAGGTATATCAATTATTTTGTTTCTAGGATTATTCTTTGGAAACGATGGATTTGATTTCGACAAACTTTTTTGGAGTTGGTTATTTAGATATATTCATGTTGTGGTTGGAATTATGTGGATTGGTTTATTATGGTATTTCAATTTTGTTCAAATACCAAATATGGCCAAAATACCAGATGAACAAAAACCAGCTATTGGAAAAGTAATTGCTCCAGCAGCTTTATTTTGGTTTAGATGGTCTGCTTTATTTACAATAATATCTGGCTTAATTTTATCTTATTTAAATGGATATATTCATGAAGCAATGACACTAGGTATAGGCTCAGGAGGTGGAAAAATTACAGCTATAGGAATTGGAATGTGGTTAGGTTTAATAATGGCATTTAACGTTTGGTTTGTAATTTGGCCTAATCAAAAAAGAGCTCTTGGAATGGTTGCCTGCGAACCTGATCTAAAAGCAAAATCAGCTAAAACAGCAATGTTATTTTCAAGAACAAATACCCTGTTATCTCTACCAATGTTACTGTCTATGGTAGCTGCACAAAACTTATATTAACTTTTTTCCTCCTTAATTACTGTTCGTTGACTAACCTTCAGTAAAACAAGTATTGGATTTGCTATATATATTGAAGAATAAGTTCCAAATATTACACCTAAAATCATTGCTAAAGAAAAACCTTTCAAAATTTCTCCTCCAAAAATATATATTGATAGCAACGCAAGCAATGTTGTTACTGAAGTAATTATGGTTCTAGAAAGTGTTTCATTTATAGAAATATTAGTTAATTCAAATATTTTTATATCTGCATATTTTTTTAAATTTTCCCTAACTCTATCAAAAATAACCACTGTATCATTCATTGAGTAACCAACAATTGTTAATATGGCTGCAACAATTGATAGATTTATCTCTAATGAAAATATTGAAAATACACCTAGAGTTATAATTACATCGTGAAATAAAGCTAAAATTGCTCCTAAGCTAAATTGCCATTCAAATCTAATCCATATATATAAAAGCATAGCGGCGAGCGATAATACTATTGCTATAATTCCGGATTTAAGTAATTCTGAACTAACTTTTGGACCCACCTTTTCAACTCTTCTAAAATCTACATTTCCAATGGAACTAGACAATTTTGTTTTAATATTATCTATAAATTTTGGATCTTTTGATTTTTGTTTTTCAAATTTAACTATAAAATCTGTTTCATTACCAAATTTTTTTACAGAAACATCGCCCAAATCCATTTGATTAAAACTATCTCTTATAAGAGTTATATTGCTAGAATTTTGATCAGTTCTAATCTCAATTAACGTACCTCCTTTAAAGTCAACACCATAATTTAAACCCTTGAATAATAGCAATATTAGAGAAAAAAATATTAAGATTAAAGAAAGCAGATTAAACTTTTTATAAAATTTATTGAATGATATATTTGCCATTTAAATAAGTTTTTCCTTATGTTTGTTTTTAATTACGTAAAATGCCGTGAATAATCTTGCTATAAAATATACTGAAAATAGAGTTGTGAGTATTCCAACCGCTAAAGTCACTGAAAAACCTTTTACAGGTCCAGAACCCATAAAAAATAATATAAAAGCTGCAATTAAAGTTGTTATGTTGGCATCTAGAATTGTTGTTCTAGATTTTGTATAACCAGAATCAAAAGCAATAATAGAATTCTTTTCATTTTTAATTTCTTCTTTAATTCTTTCAAAGATTAATACATTGGCATCAACAGCCATACCAACTGTAAGAATTATACCTGCTATTCCAGGAAGAGTTAATGTTGCTTCAAACAAAGTAAGAATACCAATAAGCAAAAATAAGTTAATTATTAATGCAAAATTTGCTATCAATCCAAAAATTTTGTATTTATAAATCATAAATAGCACCACTAAGATAAAACCTATTATCAGAGATAAAATACCAGCATCGATGGAATCTTGTCCTAAATCAGGTCCGACCGTTCTTTCTTCAATAATATTTAACGGCGCAGGTAATGCTCCAGATCTTAACAACAAAGCAAGATCAGTGGCTGATTGAAATGTAAAATTACCAGAAATTTGTCCAGATCCACCAATAATTGGCTCTCTTACGCCTGGAGCGCTTATAATTTTTCCGTCTAAAATTATAGCTAATCTTTTACCTACTCCTGTAGTAGTTGCCTTAGCAAATTTTTTTGCTCCCACTCTATTCAAATTAAAACTAACAACAGTTTCATTAGTTTCCGGGTTAACTGTTGTCTTTGCATCAATTAAATTATCGCCATTTAATATAATACGTTTGCTAACAATAACTTCTTCTGATCCATCTTCAAATTGTAATTTCTCTGTTCCAAATGACTCTTCTGAATTTTGAGTAATAAATTGAAATGTAAGATTTGCAGTTTTTCCTAATAAAGATTTAATCCTTCCAGGATCATCTAGTCCAGGTAATTCAACAAGTATTCTATCATTTCCTCTTTTAAGTATATTTGGTTCATTCGTACCAATTTCATCAACTCTTCTTCTAACAATTTCAATTGCTTGGTCTAATGATGAATTTTTTAATAATATTAAGCCATAATTTGATAAAGAAATTTTAAAAAAATTGTTTTCTTCAATAAAATTAAATTCATGAGTTTTGAATTGGTGAAAATATCTGTTAATTTCACTATTATCATCATCAAGTATATTTTTGATTTTATTAACATCATTAGAATTAGATTCAAAATTAATAGAATTTTCATCTAATAAAAAATTTTTTAAAATTAAATTTTGATCCTTAAAAAATTTTTTAAATTCTATAATTTTACTTTGCAATTTTAAGGTAACTACAGGCTTATTATCAATTTCAAGTAATAAGTAGGAACCTCCTTGCAGATCTAAACCAAGGTTAATATTTTTTGAAAAAAAATTATCATCAAATTTTGTAAAATTTGACAAGGCAAAATAAGATAAAATAAATGTAAATAAGAAAACTGAAATAATTCTTATTTTTGAAAAGTATAACACTTTATTATAATGTTATTTTTTTGTTTCTGGAGAATTTACTAAACCTTGTATGCCGGTTGATCTTATAATTTCAACATTAACATTTTCTGAAATTTTAACCTCTACTTTTTCATTATCTATGACTCTTTCAACCGTACCTACTATGCCTCCAGAAGTTACAACTTTGTCTCCTCTCTTCAAAGTCTCAACCATAGCTTTGTGTGCTTTAACTTTTTTTTGTTGCGGTCTTATCAAAAAGAAATAAAAAATTACAAAAATTAAAATTAATGGTATAAATTGACCAATTCCAGCGTCCATAATGTTCCTTTTAAATTAAGATTATCTATACTAAATGATATTTAAAGACAACTCTTAATTGATAGATATTTTATGAATATTTCCCATATAAGGTTTTAAAACTTCAGGTATGTTAATTGAACCTTCTTCTGTTTGATAATTTTCTATAATTGCGATTAATGTTCTGCCAACTGCTAGACCACTACCATTTAAAGTTCCAACGAATTCTGTCGCATTACTATTACTTTTATATCTAGCTTTCATACGTCTAGCCTGAAAAGTTCCACAAGACGAACAGCTTGAAATTTCTCTATATTTATTTTCAGACGGAAGCCAAACTTCAATATCGTAGGTTTTCTCTGCACTAAATCCCATATCACCAGTGCTTAAAATTATTTTTCTATAAGGAAGTTTCAGCTTGTCTAGTATCATGGTTGCGCAATTAGTCATGCGTTCTAGTTCCTCCTCACATTTATTGTTATCTACTATGCTTACCAACTCAACTTTATAGAATTGATGTTGTCTAATCATGCCCTTAGTATCTTTACCATAACTTCCTGCCTCTTTTCTAAAACATGGTGTTGAAGCAACCAATCTCATAGGTAGTAAATTTAAATTAATTAATTTATTTTTTACCATGTTAGTTAATATAACTTCAGCAGTTGGTATAAGAAATTTTCTATCATTTTTTTCATCAATTTTAATTTCAAACTGATCATTTTCAAACTTAGGTAATTGGCCAGTTCCATACATAGTATCATCGGTAGCCATAAGCGGAGGTGAAATTTCTGTATAACCATTTATTTGAGTATGTGTATCCATCATAAAATTTGATATTGCTCTTTCTAAAGCGGCAAGTTTTCCTTTTACAAATACAAATCTTGATCCTGTAGTTTTTGTTGCCAAATCAAAATCTAGCATATTTAATTCTTTACCAATTTCATAGTGTGTTTTTGGTCTAAAATTATAATTTTTTATTTCTCCAGATTTTGACACTTCTTTATTATCATTTTCATCTTTTCCAGGAGGAACATCATTTAATGGTATATTAGGGATAGATGATAGAATATTATTTAGTTTATTATTAATTAAAGTTTGTTTTTTAATTAAATCTTCTATTTTTATTGAAATTTCTTTTGATTTTGTAAACAGGCTTTCATCTTTAGATTTTGAAATTTTTTTCTTTTCCATTTCAAGAGTTTCTTTTTTTTGAATAAAATTTCTATTCTCTTTATCTAATATTAAAATTTCATCTAGATTAGTTTCAACATTTCTTAACTTCATAATTTTTTTAAAATTTTCAAAATTTATTCTTATTTCTTTAATATTGTGCATTTTTTTCTTCTTCTTTTCTTTCAATAATATTTACTGAAAAAATTGATAATTCATATAAAATTAATAATGGTATAGCTAAACCAATTTGGGTAATTGGATCTGGAGGAGTTAAAATTGCAGCAGCTGCAAATATTATTACAACAACATATTTACGCCTGTCTTTCAAAAAAGCTGAGTTTATCACTCCCACTCTAGCCAATAAGCTTAAAACTACTGGTAATTGAAAACTTAATCCAAAAGCAAATATTAATTTCATTACTAAAGATAAATACTCGTTTACTTTAGCCTCTAATTGAATTGGTAAATTTGTATTAATTCCCACACTTTCGAAAGATAAGAAAAACTTTATCGCTAATGGCATTATCAAATAGTAGACAAGCATACCTCCTACTAAAAATAAAATTGGAGTTACAACTAAATAAGGCATGATTGCTTTCTTTTCGTGGTTATATAAACCTGGAGCAATAAATTTCCAAATTTGAATCAGAATAAATGGACTTGTTATAAAAAATGCAGCAAAAAAAGCCACCTTAAGATAAGTAAGAAAAGTTTCTTGAAGTGCCGTAAATATCAGTCTTCTATTTATTTCATCATTTTTTACTGCTTCTGCGTAAGGATCAACCAAAAAACCATATATATATTCAGAAAAATAATAACAAATAACAAATAGAATAGATAAAAATATTAAAGAATGTATTAATCTTTTTCTAAGTTCTGCTAAATGACTGACAAAACCAACCTCTTTATTTTTATTTGTCATTTACCTCCTTGTTTTCAAGTTTTTCATCATTTGATTTTTCTATTTCATCACTAATTGTTTCATTTGTTATTTTAGAAACTTGTGTTTGTACATCACTGACATATCTTTTAATTGAACCAATCCAAGAACCAATTTTTTTTAACATGACCGGAAAATCCTTGGGGCCAACAACAATTATAGCAATAGTAACAATTATTAAAATTTCAAACCAGCCAATTTGTGGCATTAATTACTCTTTATTATTATTATTTGAGT
>CAJXDV010000033.1 GCA_913052435.1 uncultured Pelagibacteraceae bacterium | reverse complement strand
GTTACAAAGAAAACAGGATAATAATGGACAAACAAAATATTAGAATAAAATTGAGGGCTTACGATAATAAAGTTTTAGATCAGTCAACCGAAGAAATAGTAAATACTGTAAAAAGAACAGGGGCCAATATTAAAGGACCAATTCCTCTTCCAACTAAAATAGAAAAATATACAGTTCTAAGATCTCCTCATATAGATAAAAAAAGTAGAGAACAATTTGAAACCAGAACACATAAGAGATTAATAGATATAATCGAACCAACACCAGCAACGGTAGAAGCATTAATGAAGTTAGACTTAGCTTCAGGCGTAGATGTGGAGATTAAAATATAATGACAGATATCGCATTACTAGGGAAAAAAATAGGAATGTCTCGAGAATTTTACAAATCAGGTCAGTCAGTACCTGTAACTGTATTAAAAATGGAAACTGGTAGAATTATACAACTAATTGATCAAGAAAAAAGAGGATATAAAGCTATTCAAGTTGGATTTGGAAAAATTAAAAATTCAAAGTTAACCAAGTCGATGAAAGGATATTTCACAAAAAAAAATACAGAACCAAAAAAAGTTTTAAAGGAATTTAGGGTTAATGATTTAAATAATTATAAAGAAGGTAACGAATTAGGTTTAGAAATTTTCAAAGATATAAAATTTGTTGATGTAAAATCAAAAACAATAGGAAAAGGATTTGCCGGAGTCATGAAAAGACATAATTTTTCTGGATTAAGAGCAACTCATGGAGTTTCTGTTTCACATAGATCACATGGATCTACAGGTCAAAGGCAAGATCCCGGAAAAGTATTTAAAGGAAAAAAAATGGCTGGACATATGGGTGATAAATTAAGAACCATTCAAAACATTGAGATCATTAAAACAGATTCAGAAAACAACCTGCTTTATTTAAAAGGATCTATACCAGGATCAAAACATTCAGAAGTATTAATAAAAAAAGCAATCAAAAATATTAGAAAATTAACAATAAAAGAAAAAATTGAAGTTATAGAAAAACAAAAAAAAGTTCCAGAAAAGAAAAAAAATAAATGAAATTAGATAAATTAAGCATTGATGGAAAAAAAGACATAATTGAGGTGTTAGATAAAATTTTTGCAGCCAAGATAAATAATCAACTTGTAAGCAATGTGATTTATAAAACCAATGCGAATTACAAAGGAAGAAAAGCCAAAACAAAACAGAAAAACGAAATTAAAGGTTCTACTTCTAAAATATATTCGCAAAAAGGTACTGGCAATGCAAGACATGCGAGTAGAAAAGCGCCTATTTTTGTTGGTGGAGGAGTAGCCCATGGTCCAAAAGGAGAAACAAAATATAAAGTAAGAAAATTAAATAAAACAGAAAAAAAATTATGTATTGCTTCAATAATCACAGAAAAAAATATAATGAAAAATCTTTTAATTTTTAACGATTTTGAGAAAAAAATTCTAAAAACAAAAGAAATGAATCAAATACTTAAGAAATTTGAAGCTGTGAATTCAATAATTATTGCAGATAAAAAATCTAAAGAAAACATTTATAAATCGGGAAAAAATATACCAAATATTAAAATTACAGACACAAATCATTTTAGCGCGTTTGATTTAGCTAAATATAAAAAAGTTATTTTTACAGAAACATCAATAAAAGAATTAGAAAAAAAATATTTAAATGAATAAAATACATTTATACGACAAAATTTTATTTCCTGTTGTTACAGAGAAATCGACTAATTTATCTGAACAAAACAAAATAATTTTTAGAGTGCCAAAAAAAGCAAATAAAAAAAATTTAAAAAAGAATATTGAGAAAATTTTTAAAGTTAATGTAACTAAAATTAATATAATAAATAAAAAAACTAGAAATAAACTTACAAGAGGAAAAAAAGTTAAAATAAAAGGGTATAAAAAAGCAATAATAACATTAAAGAAAGGTCAGAATATTGATCTAACAACCGGAATTTAATTTATGTCATTAAAAACTTTTAAACCATATACAAAATCAACTAGAGGAACCGTTCTAGTTAGCAAAACAGGTTTATGGAAAGGAAAACCATATAAACCTTTAACTTCAGCAAATAACTCTTCAAAAGGAAGAAATAACCTAGGTAGAATTACATCAAGAAATCATGGAGGCGGTCATAAACACAAATATAGAAAGATTGATTTTTATAGAAATAAATTTGACATGGTCGCCGAAGTAGAAAGAATAGAATATGATCCAAATAGATCATGCCATATTATGCTTGTTAAATTTGAGGATGGAAAAAAATTTTATTACCTGGCTCCACAGAATATTAGTGTAGGTGAAAAAATTAAGAATGGACCTAACGTAGAAATTAAATCTGGAAATTGTCTGCCATTACAAGATATTCCCGTAGGAATTGATATTCATAACGTAGAAATACAACCAGGGGCAGGCGGAAAAATAGCAAGAGCAGCAGGATCATCTGTAACAATATCAGGTATTGATGGCAATTATTCAATAATTAAAATGTCATCTGGAGAAGTTAGAAGAATTGATTCAAGATCATTAGCAACTATTGGAGTTTTATCAAATCCAGATCAAAAAAATATAAAAATTGGTAAAGCAGGAAGATCTAGATGGTTAGGAAGAAGACCACATACAAGAGGAGTTGTTAAAAATCCAGTTGATCATCCACATGGTGGTGGTGAAGGTAAATCAGCCGGAGGAAGACATCCTGTATCACCAACCGGTCAATCTGCGAAAGGTTTGAAAACTAGAGACAACAAAAGAACAGATAAATTTATAATAAGAAGAAGAAAAAAGAAAAAGAGTTAAATTATGTCAAGATCAGTTTGGAAAGGACCTTTTGTAGAAGAAAGTTTAATTAAAAAAGTAGAAAAAATAAAAAATAACCCTAACAAAAAACCAATTAAAACATGGTCAAGAAAATCAACAATTATTCCAGATTTTGTTGGTTTCAGTTTTTTGATTTATAATGGAAAAAAATTTATACCTATTACAATTTCTGAAGATATGGTTGGCCATAAATTTGGTGAATTTGCTCCTACAAGACAGTTTTTTGGACATACTCCAGCAGATAAAAAAGCAAAAATTGAAGGTGGAGCTAAAAGAGAAAATAATAAATAAAAATGAATAAAGCTAAACAAACAATTGACTCAAAACTAGTTAAATCTGTTAACAAAAATATCAGATCTAGCGTTAGAAAATTAAAACCAATATTAAAATCAATCGTGGGAAAAAAAGTAGATATTGCAATTCGTGATTTATCTTTTTCAGAAAAAAGAATATCAAAAGATATTAAAAAAACAATTTCATCAGCAGTTGCTAATGCAGAAAATAACTATCAGTATGATATCGATAATTTAATTGTTAAAGAAGCTTATTGTGGAAAACAAGTTATAATGAAAAGATTTAGAGCAAGAGCAAAAGGCAGAGCTGCTAGAATTATTAAACCATATTCTAATTTAACAATAATTTTAACAGAAAAGCAAAAACAAACGGAGAGTCATGGGACAAAAGGTTAACCCAATAGGTCTTAGATTAGGAATTAATAGAGGGTGGGATTCTATCTGGTATGCTAAGAAAAAAGATTTTGGTAATTACTTAATAGAAGACTTTAAAATAAGAGAATTTATTAAAAAGAATGTAGTTAACTCTGGAGTTTCTAAAGTAATGATTGAAAGAACATCAAAAAAATGTTTTGTAACTATTTACACTTCTAGACCTGGATTTGTTATAGGTAAGAAAGGAAGTGATATAGAAAAAATTAAAGGAAAACTCTCAAATCTTACCTCAAATGAAGTGATAGTTAATATTAAAGAAGTAAAAAAACCAGAGACGAACAGTTACTTGGTTGCAGAAAATATTGCTCAACAATTAGTTAAGAGAATATCATACAGAAGAGCCATGAAACGAGCTATGCAGTCAGCTTTAAGATTGGGCGCAAAAGGTATTAAAGTATCTATAAGTGGAAGATTGGGTGGAAATGAAATAGCCAGAACAGAATGGTTGAGAGACGGAAGTATTCCTTCCCACACATTAAGAGCAGATATTGACTATGCAGAAGCAGAAGCTTTAACGACATATGGAATTATCGGTATTAAAGTGTGGATTTATAAAGGAGAGATTTTTACAAAAGAATTTAACCAAGAAAGAAATAAAAAATAATCATGCTTCAACCAACTAGAACAAAATTTAGAAAAGCACACAAAGGAAGAATTCATGGAAATGCTTCAAGATGTAATAATATGAACTATGGTGCGTACGGCTTGAAAGCCATACAACCAGAAAGAGTTATTTCTAAACAAATTGAAGCTGCAAGAGTTGCATTAACCAGACATATGAAAAGACAAGGCAGAGTTTGGACAAGAATGTTTCCAAATATACCAGTTTCAAAAAAACCAGTTGAAGTAAGAATGGGTAAGGGCAAAGGTTCACCAGAATTTTGGGCATGTAGAGTTAAACCTGGAAGAATTTTATTTGAAGTTGATGGTGTATCAGAACAAATTGCAAGAGAAGCTCTATATAAAGCATCCGCAAAATTACCAATAAAATGTAAAATTATAAAAAGAATATAATGATGAAAAAAAAAGACATAAAAAATATGACAAAGGAAAATGCATTAAAAGATTTAGAAAAATTAAAAAAAGATTTATTTAATTTTAGATTTCAAAAGATTAATGGACAAATTAAAAATCCAGCTAAGATAAATGAAACCAAAAGAAATATAGCAAGATTAAAACATTTGATTGGAAACAAATATGCCTAAAAAGATTTTGAGTGGAATAGTAGTAAGTGATAAACCTAATAAAACTATAACTGTTGTTGTAGAAAGAAAGTATCAGCATCCAGTATTAAAAAAAGTAATTAGAAAAAAAAAAAAATATAATGCGCATGATGAGAAAAATAAATTTAAAAATGGAGACAAAGTTTCAATCAGAGAGTGCAAACCATATTCAAAATCAAAAAAATTTGAAGTTATTGGAGACTCTAAATGATACAAGTTCAAACAGAATTATTCGTAGCAGATAATACAGGTGCGAAAAAAATTGAGTGCATAAAGGTTCTTGGTGGTTCCAAAAGAAGATATGCAAGCATTGGAGACACTATAGTTGTTGCAGTAAAAGAAGCTATACCTAAAGGAAAAGTCAAAAAAGGTTCCGTTCATAAAGCAGTAGTTGTACGAGTTAGTAAAGGAATTCATAGAAAAGATGGATCAAAAGTTAGATTTGATAATAATGCTGCTGTCCTAACTGATGATAAAGGCGAACCTATTGGAACAAGAATATTTGGTCCTGTTACAAGAGAGTTAAGAAGTAGAGGACAAATGAAAATTATATCTTTAGCACCAGAGGTTATTTGATGATCAAAAAAGGAATAAAAGTAAAAGTACTTACAGGAAAAGATAAAAATAAAGATGGTGAAGTAATGGAGATTGATAGACAAAATAACAAAGCCAAAGTTAAAGGAATTAATATGGTAAAAAAACATGTGAAAACAACCAAGGAAAAAAAAGGTGGAATTATATCTAAGGAAAATTTCATCCACATTTCAAATCTTGCAATAATGGATACAAAATCAAATAATAAAACCGAGACAAAAAAATAATGCAACCAAGATTAAAAGAATTAATAACTAAAGAGATACAGCCAAGTTTAAAAGAAAAATTTGGATATAGAAATCATTATATGGGACCGCAAATATATAAAGTTGTACTAAATATGGGTCTTGGTTTAGATGGCAATGACTCTAAAATAATCAAATCATGTGAAGAAGATTTAGCAAATATAACTGGACAAAAACCTGTAGTTAGCAAGTTCAAAAAATCTATATCTAATTTTAAAACAAGAAAAAACACAAATGCTGGACTTAAAGTAACTTTAAGAAAAAATAAAATGTACGAATTTATTGATAGACTTGTAAATATAGCTCTTCCTAGAATAAAAGACTTTAGAGGTCTTAACCCAAATGGCTTTGATAGGTTTGGCAATTATACTTTTGGTATAAAAGAGCAAATTGTATTTCCAGAAGTTAACTTTGATAAAGTAGATAAAATAAGAGGATTAGACATAACAATTGTAATTAAGTCAAAAAGTAAAGAACATAGTTTTGAATTATTAAAAAAATTAAATTTTCCATTTTTAGAAAAAAGGAGCAATTAATGGCTAAACTAAGTGCAATTAATAAAAATAATAAAAGAATTAAACTTTCAAATAAATATTTTAAAAAAAGAAAAAAATTAAAAAAAATAATTATGGATAAAAAACTACCTTTAGAAGAAAGATTTAAAGCTCAACAAAAATTATCAAAATTACCGAGAAATTCTGCGATGAATAGAATTATGAATAGATGTCAAATTACAGGTAGACCTCACGGAGTTTATAGAAAATTAAAAATATCAAGAATTGCACTAAGACAGTTGGGGTTGGAAGGCAAAATACCAGGAATGATAAAATCAAGTTGGTAGAAAGGAATATATGAGTTTAAGTGATCCAATAGGAGATATGTTGGCCAGAATAAAAAATTCTCAGGTCAGAAATCATAAAAAAGTTCAACTTCCATCTTCTAAATTTAAAGTAAAAATAGTAGAAGTTTTAAAAAATGAAGGCTACATTATTGATTTTAAAGTAGATGACGATGAAAAAAAACCAAATTTAGAAATCAATTTAAAATATAATTTAGGCAATCCAGTTATAAGCAATATAGAAAGAATATCAAAACCTGGAAGAAGAATTTTTTCTAGTGCAGAAAGTTTACCAAAAATTAATAACGGACTTGGTATAGCAATAGTATCAACTCCAAAAGGAGTTATGACAGATGTTGATGCAAGAAAGCAAAAAATTGGTGGCGAAATAATTTGCAAGGTATTTTAATGTCTAAAATTGGTAAAATTAATATTCCCATTCCAGAAAAAGTAAAAGTTATATTAATCGACAACAATATTAAAATAGAAGGTCCTTTGGGAAAAAAAATTCTAGGTATTGATTTAGATATGTTTGATTTAAATATTAGTGATGGAAAAGAAGTATCTATTAAACCAAAAAAAATTAATCAAAATTCTAAAAGATTATGGGGCATGAATAGAAGTTTAATAAATAATGCAATTATAGGAACTAGTATAGGATATGAAAAGATTCTAGAGCTAACAGGAGTGGGATTCAGAGCTACATTGAAAGGTAAACAACTTAATTTACAGTTAGGATTTAGTCATGACATCAACTATGATATTCCAGAGAGAATTAAAATAACGGTTGAGAAACAAACAATAATTAAAGTTGTAGGCCCTGATAAACAACAAGTTGGAATGGTTGTATCTCAAATTAAAAGTTTTAGACCACCAGAACCATACAAGGGTAAAGGAATCAAAGAACAAGGACAATACATTTTAAGAAAAGTAGGTAAAAAGAAATAATGAAATTAACAAAAACAGATAGAAGAAAATTTAGAGTTAGAAACAAACTTAAAAATGTTTCTAGACACGATAGATACAGATTAAGTGTTTCAAGATCTTCTAAAAATATAACTGCTCAAATCATTGATGATATAAAAAAAATAACTTTAATTTCTGCATCATCGTTAGATAGGGCAATAAGGTCACAAAAAAAAACAAAAACTGAACAATCAACAATTGTAGCTGAAATGTTAGCAAAAAAAGCACAAGAAAAAAAAATAACTAAAATATATTTTGATAGAGGTATTTACAATTATCATGGTCGTATAAAGATATTCGCTGATACTTTAAGAAAAAATGGAATGGATTTTTAAACAATGGAAAATAAATCAGAATTTTTAGAAAAATTAGTTCATATAAATAGAATAACCAAAGTAGTGAAAGGTGGAAGAAGATTTGGATTTTCAGCATTAGTAGTAGTTGGCGATCAAAATGGAAAAATAGGTATTGCTCATGCAAAAGCAAAACAGGTTCCTGATGCAATTAGAAAGGCCAACGAACTTGCAAAAAGAAAATTGATACAAATTCCTCTAAGAGAAGGCAGAACTATCCATCATGACATATATGGAAAAGATGGTGCTGGTAAAATTAAGTTAAGAACAGCACCAAAAGGAACAGGTATAATTGCAGGTGGGCCCGTTAGAGCTGTTTGTGAGGTTTTAGGTATAAAAGATATTGTAGCAAAGTCTTTAGGTACAGCTAACCCTCATAATGTGATCAGAGCCTGCATAAAAGCTTTATCAAAACAAAATTCACCAAAAAATATTTCAAATTTAAGAAATAAAAAAATTTCAGAAATAATTGAGAAAAGAGGATAATGACATCTCTAAATACCACACATTCAATTAAGATAAAAAAGATTAGAGTAGGAAGAGGAATTGGATCAGGCAAAGGAAAGACATCAGGAAGAGGTGCCAAGGGACAAAAATCTAGATCAGGAGTTGCGATAAAAAGTTTTGAAGGAGGTCAAATGCCGTTGTATAGAAGACTTCCTAAAAGGGGATTTAATCCAATAGTAAAAGATAAAATTGCAATAATAAACCTAGAAAACCTTCAAAATTTAGTTGATAAAAAAAGAATTAAAACTGAAAATATTTTAAACCTTACGAACTTAAAAAAAGAAAAAATATTAAAAAAATCTTTTACAAAATTTAAAATTTTAGGAAACGGAAATATTACGGTTAAGTTAAATATAGAAGCAGATTATGCTTCAAATTCTGCAAAAAAAAAAATAGAAAAAGTTGGTGGAAAACTAACGCTTATAAATCTTAAATAGAAATGAGCGAGTCATCACAAACAAATGATTTAAGAAATAGAATTCTATTTACTGTTTTTATACTTGCAATTTATAGATTAGGAACATTCATTCCATTACCTGGCATTGATCCAGAGCAACTTCAGATAATGATGCAAAGTAACCAAAAAGGTTTACTAGGAATGTTCAATGTATTTGCAGGTGGAGCAGTTAGTAGAATGGCAATATTTGCCTTGGGTATAATGCCATATATATCTTCTTCAATTATTATTCAGTTATTAACCGGTACATCTGATTATTTTAAAAATTTAAAAGCACAAGGAGAAATGGGAAGACAAAAAATTACACAAATCACTAGATATGGAACAGTCTTATTAGCAACCATACAAGGTTATGGATTATCTGTTGGACTAGAATCTTCAGCAAATTTAGTAATTAATCCAGGAATATTTTTTAAAATTTCTACTTGCACAACTATTGTAGCAGGAACAATATTTTTGATGTGGCTAGGAGAACAAATTACTCAAAGAGGTATAGGAAATGGTATTTCGCTAATCATATTTTCAGGTATCGTCGCTGAAATTCCTAGAGCTTTAGTTACAACATTTGAATTAGGTCGTACCGGAGCAATATCAACTTTAATGATAATTGCTATATTTATTTTATTAGTTTTAACAATTATCTTTATAGTATTCATGGAAAGAGCATTGCGAAAAATATTAATAAATTATCCAAAAAGACAAATGGGTAA
>CAJXDV010000032.1 GCA_913052435.1 uncultured Pelagibacteraceae bacterium | reverse complement strand
TGATATTAATGTTAAAAGGAACTTCTTTAGCTAGCACTGTTACTTTGCTTGATCTCACCGGGGTAGCAAAACATATTATATCAACTACTTTTAGACCTGTGGAAGTTTTTATTGTTGCTGGAAGTATATATTTAATAATGACCTTTATAATTCACAATTTTATAAAGTATTTGGAGAAAAAATATAGTTACTAATAATGAAAGTTGCTTGTATCCAGTTATCTTGTGGAGAAAATTATAATAAAAATTTTAGGCAGGTTATTTTTTATATTAATCAGGCTATAAAGAAAAAAGCTGACTTAATAATTACTCCAGAAACTACATCAATTATTACAAGCAATAAAAAAATACTTTATAAAAATTCTTACCCAATGAACAAAGACCCACTAGTTAAAGAAATCAAAAAAATATCAAAAAAAAATAAAAAATGGATATTGATAGGATCTATTGCAGTTAAAGATAAAAATAAATACAGAAATAGATCAATTATGGTTGGTCCAAAAGGAAATATAGTTACTTATTATGATAAAATTAAAATGTTTGATGTTAATTTACCCAACAAGGAACAACATAAAGAAAGTAAAACTTTCAAACCTGGTAAAAAACTTGTAACAACAAATCTTCCTTGGGGACGGTTAGGACTTACGATTTGTTTTGATCTTAGATTTCCTGAAATATATAGAAAATTATCTAAGAAAAAATTACATTTTATTAGTGTGCCTTCTGCATTTACTAAAATTACAGGACAAAAACATTGGATTGAATTATTGAGAGCTAGAGCAATAGAAAATTTTTGCTATATTTTTGCACCTAATCAAACTGGAAAAAATACTAAAAAAAGAGAAACATTTGGTCATTCAGCAATAATTTCACCAGATGGTGAAATTTTAAAATTAAAAAAATCAGGAATTGGAATTATTTGTGCAAATATCCAGCCCAGTCAATCAATGAAACTTAGAAAGATAATTCCAAGTTTGGATTAGTAATTAGTATATTCCTTGATTTCTTTAATTTTAGATCCAGTGTAATTATTGATTTCCAATTTAATTTTAGCCCTATCATCATTGAAAAAATGTACATCTCTAGAAAGTTTTGTGAATTTTTCACCAAAATCTGAATTTTTTTCGCACATTCTTTTATCATCCTCTATAACCCAAAGTTTTGCATTTATTTCTTTTAGCGATTTAAAAAGTTTATTTAATTTTTCATCAGTTTTTATATTGTTATCAAGCTGTTCTTTTAGAATGTTATATTCATTATTAATAAATTTTAGTTTTTCAGCATCTATTATTTTTTCTTTCTTAATTTCTAATATAGAAATTTTGTCCAAAAGTTCGCCAATAGATACTTCAACTAGAATTTTATTCATAAAGTTTTATAGTATGTTAAATTGTTATAAATATGTCTAATATACTAATCATAAAACATGGATCTTTAGGAGATATAACTCAAGCAAGTGGTGCAATTCAAGATATATTTGAAAATCATAAAAATGATAAACTATACCTTCTAACCACAAAGCCATATTTTGATTTATTCAAAAAAAATCCATTCTTATCTGAAGTAATTTTAGACAAACGTTTATCTAGATTTAATCTAATCTATCTCTACTCATTAATGAAAAATATAAAAAAATATAATTTTGTAAAAGTCTACGATCTTCAAAACTCAAGCAGAACATCTTTTTACAAAAGAATTTTATTTCCTAGTTCAAATTTAAATATTTGGTCATCTTCTGAAACAACTCTTCCATCAGATAAATCAAAAGAGGAATTTGACAAGGATCCTGTCCTAAATAGATTTGATCATCAATTAAGAGCTTCTGGATTAATAACAAATCATACAATGGCGCCTGATTTCTCATGGAGTTGTTCAGATATAAGTAAAATTAAATCTGAATATAAGTTAGATAAATATATACTTCTATTTCCATTTTGTTCACCACACTTAATTTCAAAGAAATGGCCTTACTACAATGAACTGATTACAAAAATTAAAGAAAAATACCAAGATCAATACAAAATAATTGTTGCTCCTGGACCAAATGAAATAAAAGATGCAGAGAAAATTAATGCTTTATGTGTTTTAGATAATGGAAAAGTTTTAGATATTTCTCAATTATCAGCAATAATTAAAGATAGCTCATTTGTTGTGGCTAACGATACAGGACCCGCACATATCGCTGCTCATTTAAATTCAAAAGGTTTAGTTTTGTTCGGTTCTCATACATCAGCTTATAAAGTAAGTATTGAAAGAAAAAATTTTAAAGCAATAGAAGTTTCTGATTTAACAAAACTTTCTTCAGAAAAAGTTATGGAAAAAATTTCTAATTCTTTAAATTAGATTTGTCTATAAATTTTAAAATTACAGGTACCATAAATAATATGATTAATAATCTTATAATGTGATGAAAAGATACGAAATTTGGATCTAAGTCGAAAGCAATCGCTATAACAGCTACTTCATAAATACCTCCTGGACAATAAGAAAGTAGTAAAGTTAAAAAATTATTATCCACAAAATATCCTGCTATTACTGCAGCGATTATACCTAGAAAAACCAATAATCCTGTTGCAACAAAACTATGAGCTGTATTTTTTATTACTTCATTTACCGTTTTGTTTGCAAAACGACATCCTATAGATGCTCCTAGTACCAATAAACAAATATTAATACTAATTTCAGGAAGTTTATAAGAAGCTATGTCATTTATTTGCAATATTCCACTAGCAACCAAAGTTCCCGCTAGTAGAGGAGCAGGAACTTTAATTTTATCAAAAATTAAAATTAAAATTATCGAAACAAATAGTAGAATTAATAAATTAAAATGATTTTGATCTATGTAATTAAATTTTTCTATTTCCATTACATCAACTGAAGAAAAATTAACCACCAAAAAAGGAAATAAAGTTATTATAATTATTAACCTTATCAAATGAGCAGTTGCAACTTGGGATAAGTCTGACTTTTCATATTCAGCTAGTATTAATAAAGGACCAAGCCCTCCCGGAGCACCTGAAAAAATAGATGTTTTTTGCTTGTAGCTTGAAAATTTTTGTAAATACTTTGAAACAATTATTATACTAAACAAAATATAAAAAAACATGATTATTGAAGTCCAAATCCAATCCTTCATTTGAGATAACAAATTTTGATCTATGTAATTTCCAATGTGTAGACCCAGAATTATTAAAATTGAACTAAGAGCCAATCTAGGCATTACAATTTTCAAACCTGATAATGCAGCTATTGAAGTAGCAATCATTGGTCCAAGCATCCAAGCCAAAGGTATATTGAAATAATCAGCAATTATCGCACTTGGAATAGAAATAAGAATTACTAAAAAGAAATTTTTAGAAAACAATTCTTTGATGTTTGAAGAATTAAAAGGAATTGAAGAATTTTTCATGAGAAGGTTTTCTTCTATCATTTACTATAGAAAAAATAACAGAAAAGAAGTTCGTTAACAGAGTGAATCCAATTATTTAATTTTAGAAAAAAACAATGAAAAATAATAAAAAATATAAAAAAAATTAAATCAACTAATAGTTGAATAATATATTATTTGTTGTCTTTTCAAGCACAGGGTATTTAATACTAAAATTATAACAACAATATATAGGGAAAAATAATGAGAAATATAAAAAAAATAGTTTCTGTTTTATTTTCAGCAATCCTTTTATTTTCAGCAACAACAACTAGTTCAATTGCAATTGATAAATTGCACTTCGTAATTGGCGGCGGAGCTGGAGGTGGCTGGGATGGAACAGCAAGAGGTACTGGAGAAGCTTTAACAAAAGCTGGAATGTTAAAAAGTGCATCATTTGAAAATATGTCAGGTGGTGGTGGTGGAAAAGCCTTAGCTTTTATGATTAACACAAAACCATCTGATACAATTTTAGTGCAATCAACGCCTTTAGTTTTAAGATCAATTACAAGACACAAAGGTTATGTTGCTGGTGATGGTGTTCTTTCTTATAATGATGTAACTCCAATTGCTGGAGTAATTGGTGACTATGGTGCAATTGCTGTTGCAAAAGATTCACCTTACAAAACATTTGGAGAAGTTGTTGCTGCTTACAAAAAAGATCCAAAATCTATTAAAATGGCAGGTGGATCTGTAAGAGGTAGCATGGACCATTTAATTGGTGCTTTGGCTTTCCAAGAAGCAGGCGCAGATCCAAACAAAGTTGTTTATGTACCTTATGATGCTGGAGGAAAAGCATTAGCAGGACTACTTTCTGGTGAAACTCAAATCCTATCAACAGGGTTAGGTGAAGTTATGGGTGCAAGAGACCAAGTAAATATAATTGGTATTACAGCACCATCAAGAGTAGGCGATGCACCTGATGTTCCAACATTAAAAGAGCAAGGTTTTGATGTTCAGTTTGTTAACTGGAGAGGGTTTTTTGGACCTCCAGGTATGAGCTCTAGCATGAAAAATGAAATTGCTAAAATGTTGGGTGATGTTCAAAAAACACCTGAATGGGAAGTTGTTAGAAAAAGAAATGCTTGGGTAAATATTTATAATCCAGGTGATAAGTTTGTTTCTTTCTTAGAAAAACAAACTGTAGAAATGACAGCTCTTATGAAAAAATTAGGAGTAATATAATCCAGAAGGATTATTAATTAGGAAGAGCAGTGAGAATTAGCACAGTAAAAATAATCTCGCTGCTCTTTTTTATTTTATCGGCTTTTTATCTTTATACCGCTCATCAGATTCGAGTATTTTCATTTGACGAAGATGCACCTTTTAATGCAAAAACATTTCCAATTTATTTGGGTTATTTAGGAATGTTTCTTTCTGCTTTATATATAATTTTGCCAGAAAGAACTTCAACTGAAGTTAATCATAAAGTATTAGACTATAAGAGTTCTTTATTTTTAGTACTTATTACTATTGTTTATGGGTTTATAATTTTAAAAGCAGGTTTCTTTCTTTCAACATCATTATTTTTATTTTTGTCATATTATTTTTTAGGGGAAAGAAGATGGATATGGATGTTTATTTTATCATTTCCATTTGTTGCGCTTTTTATGTTTTTATTACATGGAATATTGGACATTTATTTAAGAGATCCATTTCTTAAAATGTTAGGAATTATAGGATGATTGAAGGAATACTAATCGGTTTAGAAACAGCTTTAAGTTTAAAAAATATTTTAATGGTGATGATGGGATGTTTTTTTGGAACTATTATTGGAATGCTTCCTGGTCTTGGACCAATGACGGCGATAGCTTTAATGATACCTATTACTTATGGATTTGAACCAGCTACAGGATTAATTCTTATGGCAGGAGTTTATTATGGTGCAGTTTTTGGTGGTTCAACTTCTTCAATTTTAATTAACGCACCTGGAGTTCCAGGAACTGTTGCAACTTCTTTTGACGGTTATCCCATGGCTCAACAAGGAAAAGCAGGAAAAGCTTTAGCAATAGCAGCTTATAGTTCATTTGCAGGCGGTACTCTTGCAGCAATATTTTTATTATTTGCTGCACCAAGTTTATCTAAAGTCAGTTTAGCATTTAGATCTCCAGATTATTTTGCTTTAATGGTTCTAGGATTAACTGCAGTTTCGGCTTTTTCTGCAAAAGGGCAATTTTTAAAAGCAATGATGATGGTTATTCTAGGACTAATGTTAGCATCTGTAGGACAAGATTCTCTATCGGATATTACAAGATTTACTTTTGGAAATATTAATTTGTTGGATGGAATTAGTTTTGTTTTGGTTGTTATGGCAACATTTGCAATGAGTGAAGCATTAACAATTATTCTTAAGGGAAAAGATCCTAGTAGAGCCACTCAACAAATTTCTTTATCTAAATTAGGCTCGATTAGATTAGACAAAGAAGAAAGAAACAAGATGTTAAAGTCAATTCCTCGCTCATCTGTTATTGGTTTTTTAGTAGGTGTTTTGCCAGGTGCAGGAGCAACAATTGCATCTTTCTTAGCATATGGTGTGGAAAGAAATTTTGTTAGCGATGAAGAAAAACAAAAATTTGGAAAAGGTAGTGTTCATGGGTTAGCAGCCCCAGAAACAGCAAATAATGCTGCATGTTCAGGTGCATTTGTCCCATTATTAACTTTAGGTATCCCAGGAAGTGGAACGACAGCGGTAATGTTAGGTGCACTTTTAGGTTTTGGTATTCAGCCAGGACCAAGACTTTATATGACCCATCCAGAGATTTTTTGGTCAGTTATTATGTCAATGTATATAGGAATGGTCATATTATTAATATTAAATCTTCCATTAATACCTTACATTGCTCGAATACTAGCTGTCCCTAAAAACTTTTTAATACCTTTAATTCTATTTTTTTCAGTTACAGGAATATATTTAATGTCATTTAATAATTTCGATATATTTTTGATGATAGGGATTGCTGTGGTTGCAACTTTTTTAAGACTTTATAAATTTCCAATGCCACCACTCATTCTTGCTTTTGTATTAGGTGGTTTAATGGAGGAAAACTTAAGAAGATCATTATTGATAAGTGACGGTTCTTTTGAGTTTTTATGGGATAGACCTCTAACTGCAATTATATTAACGTTAACTATCACAATAATAAGTTGGCAGGTTTATAAAAGTTTTAAAAAATAAAATAATATTATTAATTGAGAATTTTTAAATATTTTTGGATTATTTTGTCCCAATCGAAATTAGCAGAATTCTCTTTTGCTGCTTTACCAAATTCAATAAATTTATTTTCTGATAATAAATCAACTATACCTGAATAGATATCATCTAAATTATTTCCATCAACAATTATACCAGTTTTATCATGAATAATTGCATCTGCAGCACCACCATCTTTTCCACCAATAGAGGGTATTCCGTATTGTGCTGCTTCAACAAAAGCTATGCCAAAACCTTCTACAGATTTTTTATAAATTATTGAAGGCATAATAAAAACATTGGATTTCGCAACTAAAGCATTTTTTAAATCAATAGGAACATCTCGTAAAAAAACTATTTGTTCTTCTAATTTAAGCTCAATTACTAACTTTTTTAAATTTTCATCATCACCACGTCCAATACAAGTGTAAATAATATCTGGATAAATTTCTTTAAGATTTCTAATTGCCATTATCACTTTTTCATGATTTTTACGCTTTTCAAATCTAGAAACTGTAATTAATCTTTGTTTTTTTCCTTTTAAAATTTCTTCAGCTTTACTTAAATCTTTCTTAGGAATTTCAGTTACCGGATCTACACCAGGATTGATAACTATTATTCTTTGTTCATCAATACCAAGATCTATTGCTAATTTTTTTGTAAAATTTGAATTTGCAACTACATGATCTACATTATTTAACACTTCTAAAATTTTTTTATTTAATCTAGAACCTTTTTTATGATTAATTTCTTTAGAATGAATTAGACAAATCTTTTTATTTTTTGTTTTAATTAACTCTAAGCTTTTCCAATGATCGGCAATTACACATTGTATTTTAGGATTTTTATTTAAATATTCATTTATTAGATAAGATTTTCTATATTTTCTTAATATTTTAATACCTTTTACTCTTTCAATTGAAAACGATACACTATTATCGAACTCTTGGTGACCTTCTTTATAATCAGCAAAAACTTTTATTAGATTTATTTTTGAAAGAGATCTTGCCAGGCCCCACATTAAATTTTGCATACCTCCAACTTCAGGAGGAAACGTTCTAGTAACAATAAGATACATTAATTTATTTAAACCACTTTATACTACAACCCATACTAGGAAATTGTTCTTTTGGACTATTGCCAGTTTTAGCTATCATTTTCATTGCAGTTAATAATTCACTTTCACCTTCTTTAACTGGTTTTAAATTTTTTAATTCTCTAATTCTGCCTCTGTATTGAAGCTCAAGATTTTTATTGTATCCAAAAAAGTCAGGTGTACAAACTGCACCATATTTTTTTGCAATGTCTTGAGTTTTGTCTACGACATAAGGAAAATTAAATTCATGATCTTTCGCAAATTGAATCATGTTTTCAAATGAGTCTTCTTCATATTCATTTGGATCATTAGACATTATTGCAACAGATTTAATGCCATCTTTTTCTAGTTCTTTGCAATCTTTAACTATATCTTTAATTACAGCCAATACATAAGGACAATGGTTACAGATAAACATGATCAACGTTCCATTTTCTCCTTTAACATCATTAAGAGAAATTATTTTATTTTCTGTAGATTTTAATTGGAAGTTATCTGCTTTTTTTCCAAAATCACATATTGGTGTTTCTATAAGTGCCATGTTAAAAGAATATATAAATTATGTTTTACGATTTGGAAGATAAAAAACCACAAAACTCTGGCGAAAATTGGATAGCACCTAATGCTGTAGTAATTGGCGATGTTACTTTAGAAAAAAATAGCAGTATATGGTTTAATGCAACTTTAAGAGGTGACGTTGAAAATATTCATATAGGCGAAGGATCAAATGTTCAAGATGGCAGCGTTTTACATACTGATCCAGGCTATCCTTTAAAAGTTGGAAAAAATGTAACAATTGGACATCTCGTTATGCTTCATGGTTGCACGATAGGGGATAACAGTTTGGTAGGAATTGGAGCTGTAATTCTTAACAATGCAAAAATAGGAAAAAATTGTATCGTTGGAGCAAAATCTCTAATAACAGAAAACAAAGAAATACCTGATAACTCTCTAGTTGTTGGATCACCTGGTAAAGTTATTAGAAAAGTAACTGAAGAAGAAATCAATGCGATTAAAGAAAATACAATTCACTACCAAAATAACTGGAAAAAATACTCTAAGTCTATAGTTTAAATTAATAATAAAAAATTTTAAGGAACCAACCAATATTCTTTATTATTATCTAATTCAAATCTTGCTCTTCGATGACCTTTGGCTGCTAAAAAAAGCCACTCAATAATTTTTATTTTACACTGAATAACTGCAAAGTTTTTATAACCTTCTTCACTTTGTTCCATTGTAAATTCAAAATTATCTAATTCAGATCTTAATCCAGAAGTTGGGTTAGGGGACACAGTTCCAGGACCATTATCAACCAAATAACATTTTCTGCTAATATGACCTGTTTTCGACCAAGACTCTTTAGTTATTTCATTATTATAATTAACTGCGCATTCTACTTTTAGTCTTACTTGGATTTTTTTTTCTTTGTCATAAAAAAGCATAGAAGCATTTTTATTGTTTTTTAATTTAGGAATTTTATCAGATCTAATGTCGCTATTAAATTGAAGAAGATTATTTGAATGATCAGACTTTCTAAGAACTATAATTCTTCCATCAAAATCTTTTTGCTCTCCACAAACAAAAACTGGAATTCTAAATGGAGAATTTCTATTAGTCACCGCATCATCAAGCATTGACCAAATTTTATTCTTAATCTCGCTAAAATCTTCGTAGTATGCTGGCTGCATACGTTATTACTTTCTAAATCTCCTAATTAAACTTGAAGTATCCCATCTAT
>CAJXDV010000031.1 GCA_913052435.1 uncultured Pelagibacteraceae bacterium | reverse complement strand
TTGTTGGAATTTTAAGATCTCCGGCTGAAAAAATTGTAAGTATTTTACTTGCACCTGCGTCAAAAATCGTTATTTTAGCGCTCGAAAAATCAAAAAAATAACCAGGGACAAAAAGAGTAATATGGCTGACTTAAATAAAATCATAGAAAATTTATCAAGCTTGACTGTTGTAGAAGCAGCTGAGCTTTCAAAACAATTAGAAGAAAAATGGGGAGTAAAGGCAGCAGCTGCGGTAGCAGCGGCACCAGCGGCAGAAGCGGCACCGATAGAAGAAAAAGATGAATTTACAATTATGTTGACATCTGCAGGTGATAAAAAAATAAATGTTATTAAAGAAGTTAGAGCGTTCACAGCTCTAGGTCTAAAAGAAGCTAAAGACTTAGTTGAAGGTGCACCTAAAGAAATTAAATCAGGTGTAAACAAGAAAGAAGCCGAAGAAATCAAAGCTAAGTTAGAAGCTGCGGGCGCAAAAGTAGAACTTAAGTAATTAATTAGAAAGAATTTAATTGCTGATTAATTTATTAATCGGCAACTTGGTATAGATGCGATTATCTTTTACTGAAAAAAAAAATATAAGAAAAAGTTTTGGTAAACTTAAAGAAAGTTTATCAATACCAAACCTTATAGAAGTTCAAAAAAATTCATATAAAGAATTAACAGAGTTTAATACTGAAATTGACCAACATCTTATAAAAGGTTTTGATAGAGTATTTAGAAGTATTTTTCCAATTGAAGACATAAATGATAAAGCAACTTTGGAATATATTTCTTACAAATTAGAAAAACCAAAATTTGATGTAGAAGAATGTATAACCAGAGGCTTAACTTATTCTGCAGCTCTTAAATGTATATTGAGATTAGTAGTTTATGAAATAGATCAAGAAAACAATACAAAAGATATATTATCTGCCAAAGAACAAGAAGTTTATATGGGCGAAGTCCCAATGATGACAAATAGCGGAACTTTTGTAACCAATGGCGTTCAAAGAGTTGTTGTAAATCAAATGCATAGAAGTCCGGGTGTATTTTTTGATCATGATAAAGGAAAATCACACGCAAGTGGAAAATTACTTTTTAATTGTAGAGTAATACCAAATAGAGGTTCTTGGTTAGATTTTGAATTTGATGTTAAAGATTATTTATATTTTAGAATAGATAGAAAGAAAAAAATATTAGTAT
This sequence comes from uncultured Pelagibacteraceae bacterium, assembly GCA_913052435.1. Taxonomy (GTDB): domain Bacteria; phylum Pseudomonadota; class Alphaproteobacteria; order Pelagibacterales; family Pelagibacteraceae; genus Pelagibacter. Next base: position 8,930 of record CAJXDV010000031.1, on the reverse strand, counting down.
CTACACTTTTACAAGCTTTAGGATATTCAAAAAATGATATTGTAAATTCATTTTATGAAAAAGAAATTTATTCATTTGATGAAAAATTAAATAAATGGAAAACCAAGTTCGATCCTGAAAACTATAAAACTAAGAATTTCTCAGAAGAAGTAATAGATGCAAAATCAAATAAAGTTGTAGTTAAACTGGGAAAAAAAATAAATTTCTTGATGGCAAAAAATCTATCCAAAGATGGTTTGAAAGAAATTTATGTATCAAATGAGTCTTTATATGGAAAATTTTTACACAAAGATATTCAAATTGGTGAAGAATATTTTAAAATTGGTACTGAATTAAATGTGACTATTATTCAAAAAATTATAGAATCTAATATAAAATCTATAGAAATATCAAAAACAAATTCTATTACAAAAGGACCATATCTTTTACAAACTATTCTTAATGATAAAAATGATAATAAAAGTGATTCAATTTCAGAAATCTATAGAATTTTAAGACCAGGAGAACCACCAACTATTGAAATAGCTACTCAAATATTTAATAATTTATTTTTTAGTTCGGATAGGTACGATCTTTCTGCTGTTGGAAGAGTTAAAATGAATTCAAGACTAAATCTAAATTGCTCAGATAAAATAACAATTTTAAGAAATGATGACATTTTAGCAATTATTCAAAAAATGTTGGATTTAAGAGATGGCAAAGATGAAGTTGATGACATAGATCACCTTGGAAATAGAAGAGTTAGATCAGTAGGAGAACTTGTTGAAAATCAAGCACGTATAGGTGTTTATAGAATGGAAAGAGCAATTAAAGAAAAAATGACAACATTAGATGTTGAATTAGCTATGCCACAGGATTTAATTAATGCAAAACCATTAACAATTTCTCTAAAAGATTTTTTTGCTACCTCTCAACTATCTCAATTTATGGATCAAACAAATCCACTGTCTGAGATTACGCACAAAAGAAGAGTTTCTGCATTAGGTCCTGGTGGCTTAACTAGAGAAAGAGCAGGATTTGAAGTTAGAGACGTTCATCCAACTCACTATGGAAGAATATGTCCAATTGAAACTCCTGAAGGACCAAACATTGGATTAATTAATAGTTTATCAACTTATTCAAAAATCAATAAATATGGTTTTATAGAAAGCCCTTATAAGAAAGTTAAGAATGGTGTGGTTCAAGATAAAATTGAATATTTGTCTGCAATGGAAGAAACTAAATTTACAATTGCACAAGCTAATTCTGTAATTGATAAGGATGGAAAAATTAAAGAACAGCTAGTTTCATGCAGACAAAATTTAAACTTCATACTTTCTAAACCTGAAAATATTGACTATATCGATGTATCTCCAAAACAACTAGTTTCAGTAGCAGCTTCTTTGATTCCTTTTTTAGAAAACGATGATGCGAACAGAGCTTTGATGGGATCCAATATGATGAGACAAGCGGTACCACTTTTGAAACCAGAGGCTCCATTAGTTGGAACAGGCATCGAGAGCGATGTTGCTTTGGACTCAGGCGTAACTATAGTAGCAAAAAGAAATGGTATAGTTGATAAAATAGATGGAAAAAGAATTGTTATTAAGGCATTTGATGAGAGAGATTATTCTCAATCAGGAGTTGATATATATAATTTACAAAAATTCAAAAGATCCAATCAAAATACATGCATAAACCAAAAACCACTAGTTAGAGTTGGAGATAGAGTAAAATCAGGCGATATTATAGCTGACGGTCCTTCAACAAAGATAGGAGAATTAGCATTAGGAAAAAATGTTACAGTAGCATTTATGCCTTGGCAAGGTTACAATTTTGAAGATTCAATTCTAATTTCAGAAAGATGTGTGACAGATGATGTATTTACTTCAATACATATAGAAGAGTATGAAATAATGGCTAGAGATACTAAACTTGGTGAAGAAGATATAACAAGAGACATACCCAATGTAAATGAAGAAGCATTAAAAAATTTAGATGAATCAGGAATTGTTTATATTGGAGCTGAAGTAAAACCTGGAGATATATTAGTTGGAAAAGTTACGCCAAAGGGCGACTCTGCATCAGGTCCAGAGGAAAAATTATTAAGATCTATTTTTGGAGAAAAAGCAATTGATGTCATAGATACATCATTGAAAATGCCAAGTGGCAGCGATGGAACTGTAGTTGATGTAAGAGTATTCAATAGACATGGAATAGAAAAAGATGAAAGATCAATAACTATAGAAAGAGCTGAAATTGAAAGTGTTCAAGAAGATAAAAAAGTCGAGGAAGAAATACTAGAAAGAAGTATTAAGCAAAGAGCATCCACGATACTTTCTGAAACACTTTTAAAGAAAAAATTAAAAGATTTAGATGAAGGAACGAAATTAAATCAAGAAAAAATTGATAGTTTGCTTGTGTCTGATTTATTCAAAATTATAGTTGACGATAACAAAAAATTAGAAGCGTTATCACAATTAAAATACCAGTATAATACTGCAAAAATAGATATCCAGGATCGTTTTGAAGATAAGGTACTAAAAATTAAACAAGGTGATGATTTGTTACCAAGTGTGATGAAAATGGTTAAAGTTTTTGTTGCTATTAAAAGAAGGCTTAGACCTGGAGATAAAATGTCTGGAAGACATGGAAATAAAGGCGTTGTTAGTAAAATTGTACCTGTTGAAGATATGCCTTATAGAGAAAATGGAAAACCTGTTGATATTGTATTAAATCCATTAGGAGTTCCTAGTAGGATGAATGTTGGTCAAATTTTAGAAACACATCTAGGATGGTCTTGCTCTGAATTAGGAGAAAAATTAAAAGAGTTAATTAACGAAAATCAAAAGAAGATCGAAAAAACAGATAAGATAATAAATTTTATGAAATCAGTGTATGGCAGCGAGTCATTTGATGAAAATATAGAAAAATTATCAATTTCAGAATTTAAAGATCTATGTGAAAATATTCAGAATGGTGTGCCTATAGCAACTCCAGTTTTTGACGGAGCTAAAGAACAAGATGTAACAAAAATGCTTGAATTAGCAAAATTACCTAACTCTGGTCAAACTTATCTATGGGATGGAAGAACTGGAGAAAAATTTGATAGATTGGTAACAGTAGGAACGATTTATATGTTAAAATTACATCATTTGGTAGAAGATAAAATACATGCCAGATCAACAGGACCTTACAGCTTAGTAACACAACAACCTTTAGGAGGTAAAGCTCAGTTAGGCGGCCAAAGATTTGGTGAAATGGAAGTTTGGGCGCTAGAAGCATACGGAGCTTCATATACACTTCAGGAAATTTTAACTGTTAAGTCAGATGATGTGGCTGGTCGAGTTAAGGTTTATGAAACCATAGTTAAAGGAGAGGAAAACTTTGAATCAGGTATACCAGAGTCTTTCAACGTATTGGTTAAAGAAATTAAATCATTAGCACTAAATGTGGAATTAAATTAATTTATAAATGAGAAAAGAATTAACGGATTTGTTTAAGAGTTCAGAAATTTCAGAAACTCAAAACTTTAATAGCATTAAAATAACATTAGCAAGTCCTGAAAAAATTAAATCTTGGACGTATGGTGAGATAAAAAAACCTGAAACAATAAACTATAGGACTTTTAAACCAGAAAAAGATGGACTGTTTTGTGCAAGAATTTTTGGTCCAATTAGAGATTATGAGTGTTTGTGTGGAAAATACAAACGAATGAAATTTAGAGGAATTATTTGTGAGAAATGTGGAGTAGAAGTAACAAAATCTAATGTTAGAAGAGAGAGAATGGGTCATATAAATCTTGCTACACCGGTAGCCCACATATGGTTCCTTAAGTCTTTACCTAGCAGAATATCTTTAGCTATAGATATGAAACTAAAAGATGTAGAGAGAGTTTTATATTTTGAAAACTTTATTGTTATAGAACCAGGCCTAACAGGACTCAAAAAATGCCAACTATTAGATGAAGAAGAGTTAACAAAATATCAGGACGAACATGGAGAAGAGTCTTTCACAGCAGGCATAGGTGCCGAAGCAATTCTTGAGATATTTAAATCAATCAATCTGGAAGAGGAGAAATCAACTTTAGTTAAAACAATAAAGGAAACTAAATCTAAAGTTTCAGAAGAAAGATCAATTAAAAGATTAAAACTTATAGAGTCATTTATTGAAACTGGAAATAAACCCGAATGGATGATTTTAACAACTATTCCAGTAATTCCACCTGAATTAAGACCACTGGTACCACTTGACGGCGGTCGTTTTGCAACATCAGATCTTAACGATCTTTATAGAAGAGTAATAAATAGAAATAATAGACTAAAAAGATTAATGGATCTTAAGGCTCCAGACATTATTATAAGAAATGAAAAAAGAATGCTACAGGAGTCTGTTGATGCTTTGTTTGATAACGGTAGAAGAGGAAGAGTAATCACAGGAACTGGGAAAAGACCATTAAAATCTCTAGCAGAAATGTTAAAAGGCAAACAAGGAAGATTTAGACAAAACTTACTTGGAAAGCGAGTTGATTATTCAGGAAGATCTGTAATTGTGGTAGGTCCAGATCTTAAACTACACGAATGCGGCTTACCTAAAAAGATGGCACTAGAGTTATTTAAGCCATTTCTTTATGCCAGATTAAATAAATTAGGTTTGGCATCAACAATTAAACAGGCAAAAAAGCTTGTTGAAAGAGAAAAAAATGAAGTTTGGGAAGCATTAGAATTAATTGTTAGAGAACATCCAGTAATACTAAATAGAGCTCCCACATTACATAGATTGGGAGTCCAGGCATTTGAACCAAAGTTAATTGAAGGTAATGCAATCGAGCTACATCCTTTAACTTGCGCAGCATTTAATGCCGATTTTGATGGTGACCAAATGGCTGTCCATATACCACTAAGTTTAGAGGCCCAGTTAGAAGCTAGAGTATTAATGATGTCTACTAATAATATTTTAAGCCCATCCAACGGTAAACCAATTATTGTACCCAGCCAGGATATGATTTTAGGAATTTATTATCTTTCCCAACCATCATATCAAAAAGATAGTATCGAAGGATATTTTGTAAATGTTTCAGAAATTGAACATGCTTTAGAAATTGGAAAAATAAAGGTTCATTCAAGAATAGTGTCTAGATTTCAAACAATAGATAAAAAAGGCAATGTTAAGAATGAAAAATATACAAGTACAGCTGGTCGTTTTTTACTTGCAGATTTAGTGCCAAAAAATGTTAATAATAAATTTTCATTAGTTGACAGATTGATGCCAAAGAAAGTTGTATCTGAGGTAATAGATCATGTATTTAGATTTTCAGGTCAGAAAAAAACTGTTATATTTTGCGATAAATTAAAAGATCTTGGATTTAAACATGCTTTTAAAGCGGGAATTTCTTTTGGTAAAGATGACCTAGTAATTCCTGAAAATAAACAACAGCTTATCGACGAAACAAAAAAGTTAATTTCAAACTATGAAACTCAATATGCAGAAGGCTTAATTACAAGAGGTGAAAAATATAATAAAGTTATTGATGCATGGTCAAAATGTACTGACAAAGTTGCTTCTGAAATGATGAAAAGAATTTCTGCTACAGAAGTTACGAAAGAAGGACTAAAAATTAATTCAGTTTTTATGATGGCGGACAGTGGGGCACGAGGATCTGCGGCACAAATGAAACAATTAGCAGGAATGAGAGGTTTAATTGCAAAACCTTCTGGAGAAATTATCGAATCTCCAATTACTTCTAATTTTAAAGAAGGTTTAACTGCTTTAGAATACTTTAACTCAACTCATGGTGCGAGAAAAGGTTTGGCAGATACAGCTTTAAAAACAGCTAGCTCTGGTTATTTAACTAGAAGATTATGTGATGTAGCGCAGGATTTAACTGTAACAAAACAAAAATGTGAAAATCCTGGTTATATAAATCTTACTGAAGTTCTTGAAGGAGGAAATATAATGGTAAGTCTTTCTGAGAGAGCTCTAGGAAGAATAACTGCTACGGACGTAAAAAATCCTATCACTGGTGAAACTGTGATTAAAAAAGATGAAATGATAGATGAAAATGTATGTGAAAAAATAGATTCAGCAGGTGTAAAAAATATAAAAGTATATTCTGTTATGACATGCAGTACTAAAGATGGAGTCTGCGCTACTTGTTATGGTAGAGATTTGTCCAGAGGAAAAATTGTTCATGTAGGTGAAGCGATTGGAATGATTTCAGCACAATCCATTGGAGAACCTGGAACTCAATTAACTATGCGAACTTTTCATATTGGTGGCACAGCTTCTGTTAAACAAGAATCACAAATAATTTCTAGTACAGAAGGAATATTAAAAATAATAAATACAAATTTAATTGAAGACTCTAAAAAAAATAAAATAGTAATGGGAAGAAATACAGAATTATCTATTGAAAATGATAAAGGACTTCAAGTAGCAGTTTACAAAGTGCCCTATGGATCAAAACTTTTTTTCCAAAATGAAGATAAAATTAAGAAGGGTGTTAAAATTTGCGAATGGGATCCTTACACAACTCCTGTTATTGCAGAAACAAATGGTATCGTAAATTATGTTGACTTAATAGATGGTGTGTCATTAGCTGAAACTACTGATGATGCAACAGGCATTTCTACTAAAACAGTAGTTGATTGGAAGACACAATCAAAAAATACAGATTTAAAACCTAGAATAACTTTAAGAGATGAAAAAGGAAATGTAATAAAGAAAGCAGATGATAATGAAGCAAGATATTATCTAGTTCCTGATTCAATATTATCAGTTAAAGATGGACAGAAAATTTCTGCAGGCGATGTAATAGCTAGACTCCCTAAAGAAACCACAAAAACAAAAGATATCACAGGTGGATTGCCTAGAGTAGCCGAATTGTTTGAGGCCAGAAAAGCCAAAGATAGTGCAATAATAGCCGAAAACAATGGAAAAGTTCTTTTTGGCAAAGAAGTTAGAGGTAAACAAAAAATAAGTATTGAATCAGAAAATGGAGAAAGCTCAAATTATCTTATTCCTAAAGGCAAACACATAAACTTCAATCAAGGTGAAAAAATTAAAAAAGGTGAATACCTTTTAGATGGCCAGCCATTACCTCATGATATTTTAAGAATATTAGGAATAAAGGATTTAACAGAATATTTCGTAAATCAAGTTCAAGATGTTTATAGATTACAGGGAGTAATTATTAACGATAAACATATAGAGGTAATATTGAGACAAATGCTTAAAAAAGTTGAAATTAAAGAACAAGGTGACTCAAATTTATTACCAGGTGAAGTTATAGATAGAATAAAATTTGAGGAAATGAATGAAAATTTAAAATTAGATGGCAAAAAATTAGCTTCCGCGGAAAGAATTTTAATGGGTATTACAAAAGCTTCTCTGCAAACCGAATCTTTCATATCGGCAGCTTCTTTTCAAGAAACAACAAGAGTTTTAACAGATGCTGCAATTAAAGGAAAAGTAGATAAACTTCTTGGTTTAAAGGAGAATGTAATTGTTGGCAGACTTGTTCCAGCAGGAACAGGTTCAATTAAAAACTCTTGGAACAAAAAAGCTTTAGAAGACGATAAGAAATTTTTATCTGAACAAGAAAAAATTGAGCCCTCAGATTCACAAATAAAGCAGCAATAATAACAGTTTTTATAAAAGTCTTTTAGTTTGACAAATAAAATTTCTATAGTATTTTGTCGATGTTTTTGGTTGGAATGTAGTGATTTGTTCACTAAACACTGCCACAAATAACCTGTCAGTTATTTCATCAAAAATAAATTTTATATAAAAATTATGCCAACAATTAATCAATTGATAAGAAAAAGTAGAAATAGACCTTTGGCTAGAAATAAAGTTCCTGCTCTTCAAAAACAACCTTTAAAAAGGGGAGTTTGTGTAAAAGTTTACACAACTACTCCAAAAAAACCTAATTCAGCTTTAAGAAAAGTAGCAAGGGTAAGACTATCAAATGGATTTGAAGTTACAGCTTATATTCCTGGAGAAGGTCATAACTTGCAGGAACACTCTGTTGTATTAATTAGAGGTGGAAGAGTAAAAGACCTACCAGGAGTTAGATATCATGTTTTAAGAGGAAATCTTGATACACAAGGTGTCGCAAATAGGAAACAAAGACGATCTTTATACGGAACTAAAAAAGGTAAATAATCGATGTCTAGAAAAAGAAAAGCACCAAAAAAAGTTCTTGTTGTAGATCCCAAATATAAATCTGCAATAGTTCCAAAATTAATAAATTCAATTATGTATGATGGAAAAAAAACAATCGCAGAAAAAATTGTTTATGATGCAATTGAAAAAATTAAATCTAAATCAAAAGATGAACCTATAAGCGTGTTTAATGAAGCAATAAACAATATAAGACCAACTATTGAGGTAAAATCAAGAAGAGTTGGTGGAGCAACCTATCAAGTTCCTGTAGAAGTTAATGCTAAAAGATCTCAAACGTTGGCATTAAGATGGTTAATTGAAGCATCAAGAAAAAGAAAAGATAAAAAAATGTCTGATAAAATTTTTAATGAAATTTATGATGCTTATCAAAACAAAGGATCTGCAATTAAAAAAAAAGATGATACTCATAAAATGGCAGAGTCAAATAAAGCTTTTGCCCATTTTAGATGGTAAAAAATTATGGCACGTACACATACTCTAGACAAATATAGAAATATTGGAATTATGGCACACATTGATGCAGGTAAAACTACCACAACCGAGAGAATTTTATACTACACAGGAAAAAGTCATAAAATTGGAGAGGTGCACGATGGTGCGGCCACAATGGACTGGATGGAACAAGAACAGGAAAGAGGTATAACAATCACTTCTGCAGCGACCACTTGCTTTTGGAGAGAACATAGGATTAATATTATCGATACTCCAGGACACGTAGACTTTACTATCGAAGTAGAAAGATCATTAAAAGTTCTAGATGGTGC
>CAJXDV010000030.1 GCA_913052435.1 uncultured Pelagibacteraceae bacterium | reverse complement strand
CATATTTTAGTTAGACATGAACAAGGCGCAGGTCATGCAGCAGAAGGTTACGCAAGATCGTCAGGTAAACCAGGCGTTGTATTAGTTACATCAGGACCTGGAGTAACGAATGCTGTAACCGCATTAACAGATGCTTATCTGGATTCAATTCCATTAGTTTGTATTGCAGGACAAGTACCAACACACTTAATTGGAACAGATGCTTTTCAAGAATGTGACACAACAGGCATTACAAGACCATGCACAAAACATAACTGGCTAGTAAAAGATATAAAAGATTTAGCTAATATTATTCATAAGGCATTCGAGGTAGCAACTACTGGAAGACCGGGACCTGTATTAGTTGATATTCCTAAAGATATTCAGTTTCAGAAAACAGCATACAAAAAACATAAAAAACAAAACAAATTAAATGGCAAATCACATAATCATTTTTCTCAAAACAATATAGATGAATTGATTAAATTGATGAGTAATGCAACAAAGCCTATTTTTTATACGGGCGGAGGAGTAATTAACTCAGGGCCTAAAGCAAGCGAATTATTAAGACAACTTGTTTATGCAACCGGTTTTCCAATTACTACAACTCTACAAGGCCTCGGTTCAATCCCAAGTGATGATAATCAGTTTTTAGGAATGCTTGGTATGCATGGAACTTATGAAGCAAACAATGCAATGCATGATTGTGACTTAATGATAAACATCGGCGCAAGATTTGATGATCGAATCACAGGAAAAATTGATGAATTTTCTCCAAAGTCTAAAAAAGTACATATTGATATCGATCCATCATCAATTAACAAAATTGTAAAAGTTGATTTGGCAATCGTTGGCGATGTTAAAACAATAATTGCTACAACTTTAAAAACTATAAAAAAAACAAAACCTAATTTTTTTAAATCTAATAAACAAAAAACTTCTAAGTGGTGGAAAAAAATTCAAAAGTGGAGATCAAAAAGATCTTTAGATTATATTGGTAGTGAAGAAACTATTAAACCTCAATATGCAGTTGAAAGATTGTATGAACTTACCAAAAATAAAGACATTTACATCACAACTGAAGTCGGTCAGCATCAAATGTGGGCAGCGCAATATTATAAATTTAATAAACCAAATCGATGGATAACATCTGGCGGTTTGGGAACAATGGGTTATGGATTGCCTGCTGCTGTTGGTGTACAAGTTGCACATCCAAATAAACTAGTAATTGATATTGCAGGAGAAGCATCTGTTTTAATGACCATGCAAGAAATGTCAACGGCTGTTCAACATAGTTTACCTATTAAAATATTTATTTTAAATAATCAATACATGGGAATGGTGAGACAGTGGCAAGAATTACTACATGATAAAAATTATTCTGAAAGTTATACTGCAGCACTTCCAGATTTTGTTAAATTAGCAGAAGCATATGGTTGTGTTGGGTTAAGAGCAAAAACACCAGAAGAATTAGATGATAAAATTATCGAAATGTTGAATACTGATCGACCTGTTATTTTTGATTGTAAGGTAGATAAGCAAGAGAACTGTTTTCCAATGATTCTTTCGGGAAAACCGCACAATCAGATGCTAATGGGACCAAAGGATAAGAAAGAAAAGAAAATTACCGGAAAAGGGAGAAAATTAGTTTAATGGTAAATTCAAAATCAGCATATAGCTTTGCTGGCAAAAAGGAAAAAACGGATACCCATATAATAGTTGTTTGGGTAGACAATGAAGCTGGAGTTCTAGCAAGAGTTGTAGGTCTTTTTTCAGGAAGAGGTTACAATATCGAGTCCTTAGCTGTTGCAGAAATTGACCAAAAATTAAATATTTCAAGGATCACTATTGTAACAACTGGAACCCCTCAAGTAATTGATCAAATTAAACTACAATTAAAAAAACTTGTACCCGTCCATAAAGTTGCTGACTTTAAGAGGGAAGATAAAAATGTTATCTTTAAAGAAATGGCTTTATTTAAGATAGCAGGCAATAAGAACAAATTAGAGAAAGCTTTTAAAGCTTGTAAAAAGTATAACGCTGTAATATTGGATAAAACAAAAAAATCTAATGTTATTCAAATAACAGCGCTTAGAAGAGAAATAGATGCTATTGCAAAGAATTTAAAAAAATTGGGCCTGGTAAGTGTTTCAAGAACAGGGGCGGTTGCCATGACAAGAGGATCTGAAGTATTTAAATAATTTAAAAGGAGAAAAACTATGAAAATGTTTTATGAAAAAGATACAGATGCAAATTTAATAAAGGATAAAAAAGTTGCAATATTCGGATATGGTAGCCAAGGTCATGCACATGCACTAAATTTAAGAGACAGTGGAGTTAAAGAAGTAGTAGTTGCTCTTAGAGAGGGTTCAGCAAGTATTGCAAAAGCAGAATCAAAAGGATTAAAAGTTATGAATTTATCTGATGCAGCAGAGTGGGCAGATGTGGTGATGATTTTAACTCCAGATGAATTACAAGCAGCAATTTATAAAAATCATATTGAACAAAGAGTTAGAGAAGGAACATCCATTGCTTTTGCGCATGGATTAAATATTCACTATGATTTAATTAATGCTAGAAAAGATTTAGATGTTTTTATGGTTGCTCCAAAAGGACCAGGACATTTAGTTAGAAGCGAATATGAAAAAGGAGGTGGCGTTCCATGTCTATTTGCCGTTCATCAAAATGGTTCAGGAAAAGCAAGAGAACTTGCGATGTCTTATGCTTCTGCAGTTGGAGGAGGAAGATCAGGAATTATTGAGACAACATTTAAAGATGAGGTTGAAACAGACTTATTTGGCGAACAAACTGTCCTTTGTGGTGGATTAGTTGAACTAATTAAAAACGGTTATGAAACTTTAGTAGAAGCAGGTTATGAACCTGAAATGGCATATTTTGAAACTGTCCACGAAGTTAAATTAATTGTTGATTTGATTTATGAAGGTGGAATTGCAAATATGAATTATTCAATTTCAAATACAGCTGAATATGGAGAATATCAATCAGGTCCTAGAATTATTAATAAGGAAGAAACAAAAAAAAGAATGAAAGAAGTTTTAGAAGACATTCAATCTGGTAAGTTCACTAAAGAATGGATGGATGAATGCAAAAATGGTCAAAAAAACTTCCTTGCAACAAGAGCCAAACTAGCAGAGCATCCAGTTGAAAAAGTAGGAGCCGAACTTAGAGCTATGATGCCATGGATTGCTAAGAAGAAATTAGTTGATAGCGATAAGAAATAGATTTTTTTTTAATTTTAGGGTAATAAAGCCATTTTATTTTGCAATCTAAGCGAGAGCATGTATGATGCTCAAGCTAAAAATATTGTATGTCAGACAAAAACAGGGTTTATATATTTGATACCACGATGCGTGATGGTGAGCAATCGCCAGGTGCATCAATGAATTTGGAAGAAAAAATCCAAATTTCAAGAGTATTTGATGAACTTGGAATAGATATTATTGAAGCTGGATTTCCAATAGCATCTCCTGGAGATTTTGAAGCTGTCACTGAGATTAGTAAAATTTTAAAAAACTCAATTCCATGCGGACTTTCAAGACACTCTAAAAAAGACATTGATAGATGCTATGAAGCTTTAAAGCACGCACCAAGATTTAGAATTCACACTTTTATATCAACAAGTCCTTTGCATATGAAGCATAAATTAAACAAGTCTCCCGAGGAAGTTTATGAATCAATCAAGGAACATGTAACTTATGCAAGAAAGTTTACTGATAATGTTGAATGGTCTTGTGAGGATGGAACCAGAACAGACATGGATTATATGTGTAAAACTGTAGAACTTGCAATTAAAAGCGGAGCAACAACTATAAATATTCCTGATACAGTGGGTTACACAGTACCATCAGAATTTACAAAAATAATTGATACTCTTATGAATAAGGTGCCAAATATCGATAAAGCAATTCTATCCACTCACTGTCACAACGATTTAGGTTTAGCGGTGGCAAACTCGTTAGCGGGCGTTCAATCAGGAGCAAGACAAGTTGAATGTACAATAAATGGAATTGGCGAAAGAGCAGGAAATGCAGCACTTGAAGAAATTGTAATGGCGATTAGAACTAGAAATGATTTGATGCCATATGAAACAAGAATAAATACAACCCTTCTAAGTAAAGCTTCAAAGATTGTATCTAATGCAACTGGTTTTCCAGTTCAATACAACAAAGCAATTGTTGGAAAAAATGCTTTTGCCCATGAGGCAGGCATTCATCAAGATGGAATATTAAAAAATAGGCAGACCTATGAAATTATGACACCAGAAAGTGTTGGCGTTAAACAAACGTCGTTGGTAATGGGCAAACATTCAGGACGACATGCGTTTAAAGATAAACTTAATAGTTTAGGTTATGTTGATGTTACAGATGATGTAATTGAAAATGCATTTGGAAAATTTAAAGTTCTAGCTGATAAGAAAAAACATGTATATGACGAAGATATAATTGCATTAGTAGATGATAGTTTGATTATTGATAACAAAGTTAACGCAATTAACTTAAAATCATTAAGAGTTTTTGCAGGAACTGCTGAACCACAAAGAGCAGAGATGACCTTAGATGTGTTTGGTGAAGTTAAAAAAGCAACAGAGACAGGAGATGGTCCGGTCGATGCTATATTTAAATGTGTAAAAACACTTTATCCGCATGATGTAAATTTACAACTTTATCAAGTACACGCAGTAACTGAAGGTACCGATGCTCAAGCAACTGTTAGTGTTAAAATTGAAGAAAATGGTAAAACAACTGTAGGACAAGCTGCAGATACCGATACTTTAGTTGCTTCAGCTAATGCTTATATTAATGCATTAAACAAAATGATTATTAAAAGAGATAAAACAGCTCCCGAACAACATCAAAATCTTGAACCACAAAAAATGAAAGGAATATAAAGAATGACAATATTAGGATCTTTAAAGAAATATTGGAGCCAAGATATGGCAATTGATCTTGGAACCGCAAATACACTAGTTGTATTAAAAGGAAAAGGAGTTGTGCTTAATGAACCATCTGTTGTTGCTGTAGTTGATAATAAAGGAAAAAAATCAGTATTGGCAGTTGGAGATGAAGCAAAGACCATGCTTGGTAGAACACCTGGAAATATTCAAGCAATTAGACCTTTAAGAGATGGTGTGATTGCCGATTTCATCGTAACAGAGGAAATGATTAAACACTTCATAAAAAAAGTTCATAAAAGAACATTGGCAAATCCCAGAATTTTAATTTGTGTTCCATCAGGCTCAACACCAGTTGAAAGAAAAGCAATTCAAGATAGTGCTCTTGCAGCAGGCGCAAGAAAAGTTCAATTAATTGAGGAACCGATTTCAGCAGCAGTTGGTGCTGGATTGCCTATTAACGAAGCAACAGGATCAATGATTATTGACATTGGAGGCGGAACGACAGAAATAGCAGTTTTGTCATTAGGTGGGGTGGTTTTCTCCGAGTCGTTAAGAACTGCAGGCGATGCAATGGATAACGCTTTAAAAGTATACATGAGAGAAGAATATAATTTAATGATTGGTGACAGTACTGCTGAAAAAATTAAAAAAGATATTGGAACAGCGGTTCCAACAAACAACAATACTTATGCAGTTAAAGGAAGAGACATTAGATCGGGAACTCCTAAAGAAGTTAATATTTCTGAAGAAGATACAGCAGAAGCATTAAACCCAATTTTAAAAGAGATTGTATCTGCAATTAAAAAAGCATTAGAAAATACACCACCTGAATTATCAGCGGACTTGGTTGATATGGGTTTAACAATGACTGGTGGCGGATCTTTATTAAAAAATATCGATAAAAGATTTTCTAGAGAAACAGGTTTACCAGTTAATATTGCAGATGACCCATTGTCATGTGTGGCTATTGGAACAGGAAAGGCATTAGAGAACCAAGAATTATTTTCTACTGTATTATCTGAGTATTAAAATACTATGGCAGTAGAAACGGGTAGAGATGATTTTATAATTGCTATTCGTTCTGCATTTTTAAAAAAAGGGACTCGTCAAAAATTTTCTTTATTTACTTTATTAATTATTTCAATTTTAGTTTTATCTTTAGAATATTTTAAAACTGGACCTGTAGATAAATTTAGATCATTTACAAAAGATTTTATTTATAAAGGTTCATTCTTTATTTCTGTTCCGTTTGTCTTCATCAAGGATCAATACTACAGTTTTCAAGACCATATGAGTATGTATGAAAAATACAATGAACTTAAAGATAAAGATTTAAAATTAAAGAGTTTAGAAAATGAAAATAATTTTTATAAATCTGAAAATCAACGTTTAAAAAAATTACTTGACGAAAAAATGTTATCTTCGGAAGATTACCTTTTGTCAAAAGTTTTATTAGATAATAAAGGCCCATATTTAAAATCTGTAATTGTTAATAAAGGATTTAATCATGGTGTAAGATTGGGATTAGCGGTAAAAGTGGAATCATATTTTGTAGGGAAAATTGTTGGAGTTAATTTATTAACTTCTAGAATATTGTTAGCAAGTGATCTGAATAGTAAAATCCCAGTTATAGTTGAGCCGGGTAGTGTAAATGCAATTTTAACAGGTAACGGTAACAATGAATTTGCAGAACTAGAGTATTTACCTAAAAACAACAATGTGAATGATGGCGATATAGTTTATACTTCTGGAGTAGACGGTATTATTGCTTCTGCAATTCCAGTAGGAAAAGTTTTTATTAAAGAAGATAAAAAATTTGTAAAGTTTTTTGTCGACTTCAGTCAATTAAAGTATGTTAAAATAAATAATTAGCATGGAAGGAACTAGTAATAAATTATTTAGAAATATTGTTCACAGCTTCCCTTTGATTCTATTGTTTTTTTTAGTATTTACCGGGTTTGATCTTTCATTTTTTTTATATGAAGCAAACTACTTTTTTAACTTTATTTATTTAGTCATATTTTATTGGGTTTTAAAAAAACCTGATACATTAGGTTATGGTCTGATATTTTTTGCAGGAATAATTAATGATGTTGTTCAAAATTTTCCAATAGGCATATCTTCAATAAATTACTTATTCTTATGTGCAATAGCTGCATTTATTAGAACAAGAACTTTGTTACCAAGCCTTCTATATGATTGGATCTTGTTTTTTATCGCAATATTAATTGTTAGCTCAATTAACTTTAGTATCTCGACTATGATATTTGATATTCCTATTAGTTATGGAACTTTAATGTCTAGCTCAATTATAACTTTTTTGGTTTATCCTATATTTGCAAAAATATTTAGCGTAATTTATTTATTTAGTTTGGAACAAGGAAATGTTGAATAAAGGAAGCAATATTGAAAAGGGAAGAGTTATTTCAAGAAGACTTTTTATTTTGGCTGCAGCCAAACTTGTATTATTTGCAGGAATAACTTCACGTTTATATAATTTACAAATATCTGATAGAGAAAAATATGAAATTTTATCTGATAAGAATAGATTAAGAGAATGGAAAACTCCTCCTCAAAGAGGAATAATTAAAGATTACTTCAATAATGTTTTAGCTGATAATGATAGAATTTTTCAGGTTCATTTAGTTTTAGATGAAGTTAAAGACTTTGATCAAGCTATTTTTAAAATTAAAAATATTATTGATCTTAGCAATTATGAAATAAGAAAAATTTATAAGAAAAAAGAAAAACTTAAACCTTGGGATACTTTAGTTGTTGCAGACAATCTTAATTGGAATCAATTTTCTAAATTAAATTTATATTTACATGAAATAGAAGGAGCAAAGCCAGTACTATCAACATCTAGATTTTATCCTTATGCAAATGATTTAGTACATATCGTTGGCTATGTTGGTGATGCTAGCATTAAAGATATTGAAAAAAAAGCAGAGATAAAGGAAAATTTTGTTCCAGGATTAAAAGTTGGAAAATCAGGTATAGAAAGTTCTCAAGAAAAGCTATTAATTGGTAAATATGGTATCAAGAGATACGAGGTAAACTCATCCGGTAAAAGAATAAGTCAGGTCGACTATGTTAAAGAAATTCAAGGAAAAGAAATTAAAACTACCATCGATCTAGAGATTCAAAAATATGCTCAACAGCTTTTAAAGGGAGAAGCAGGATCAATTTGTACAATGGATATTTATACAGGAGAAGTCATTGCTATGGCATCATCACCTACATACGATCCAAATAAATTTGTTCATGGAATAAATCAAAAAGATTGGGATGAAATCAATAATGATCCATTAAAACCATTAATAAATAAATCGATTGCTGGACTTTATTCACCTGGTTCAACTTTTAAGCCATTAGTAGCACTTGCAGCTTTGGAATACGGCATAATTAATTCAGAGAAGACAATTAAGTGCAAAGGACACAAACATCCCATGGAGTTATATGGTGTTAAATATCACTGTTGGAAAAAACAAGGTCATGGATATATGAAATTAAGAAATGCAATTAAACAATCTTGTGACACATATTTTTATGAAACGGCACGTTTACTCGGTGTAGATAAATTGTCTATTATTGCTAAGAGATACGGTCTTGGATCTAAAGTTTTAGAAGATGTATATCATGATGAAAAACAGGGCTTGGTTCCAAATACAAAATGGAAGAGAAATGTCCTAGAAACTAGTTGGTATTTAGGAGAAACAATTATTAATGGAATTGGACAGGGCTATATTCAAACAACTCCTTTACAGCTTTGCTTGATGACAGCACAACTTGCAAATGGAGGGTACAAAATTAAGCCTCATATTCTTCATGATGATAGCATCATATATGAAGAAATTAGAACAAAAATTCAAAGTGATATTGAAAATTCTAATCTTTATTTAAATCAAAATAAATCTCTAGTGCAGGAAAAAGACATGCTTCAGGAACAGGAAATAAAGCCATTTCAAAGAATGTATCAAAATCCTAATAATATAAAATTTGTTTTAGAAGCTATGTTTGCATCTACCAACGAACTATATGGGACGTCATTTAAATCAAGATACGAAGATCCAAAATATCAATTTGCTGGAAAAACAGGAACATCCCAGGTTAGAAGAATAACTGAAGCAGAACGAAAATTGGATTTAAAGCAATCTCAAATAGAATATAAAAAAAGAGACCATGCTTTGTATGTAGCTTTTGCACCATATAAAGATCCAAGATATTCAATAAGTGTTCATGTAGAGCACGGAGGATCAGGAAGTAAAACTGCTGCACCACTTGCAAAAAAAATGATTAAAAAAATTATTGATCGTCATGAATTAAGAGAACAAGCAAGAAAAGGAAAAATTAATTTAGCCTAATGTTAACAGAAAGATTACATACATCACGTTATAGTTTTTTTGATAAATTAAAATCTATTGATTATTTTCTAATCTTAATAGTTATTTTAATAGGAGCAATTAGTGTATTTGCAATTTACTCTACGGAGAGTGGAAATTTTTCTTACTACACCCAAAATCATTTAATTCGACTGGTTGCATTTTTTTCGATGTTTTTAGTCCTGTCATTTATCAGAATTACAACTTGGTACCGAAAAGCTTATTTCTTTTATTTATTGGCTTTAGTTTTATTAGTTCTAGTTATATTTTTTGGAATAACTGCTTCTGGATCTAAACGTTGGTTAAATTTATATTTCTTAAATCTTCAACCTTCAGAATTAATGAAAATAGCTATCATAGTTTGTTTTGCCAGATATTATCATCGCATACAAAGTGCAGATATTCAAAGCTATAAATTTTTACTTCAACCAATTATATTACTAATTATTCCTTGTTACCTAGTTATCAAACAGCCTGATCTAGGAACATCAATTTTGATTGCTGGAAGTGGTATCGCAATTATTTGGTTAGCTGGACTTAATATAAAATATTTTGTTTATTCCGGTTTATTGTTGTTAGTATCCTTGCCATTTGCAATTTCTATTTTAAAACCTTATCAAAAATCTAGAATCCTAACATTCTTTAATCCTGATAGAGATCCTTTAGGATCAGGTTATCAAATCATCCAGTCAAAAATTGCAATCGGCTCTGGAGGTTTTTTTGGTAAGGGATTTTTAAAAGGCACACAAAGTTATTTAGAATTTTTACCTGAAAAGCATACCGATTTTATTTTTACACTTTTTTCTGAAGAATTTGGGTTTTTAGGATCTATTATATTGCTACTTTTATATGTTTTATTGATTTACAGAATAATCAGTATAGGTTTTTTTGTAAGAAGTTTTTTTGCCAAACTATATTGTTTTGGCTTTGCTTCAGCTATTTTTCTTTATGTTTTTGTCAATATTGCAATGGTTTTAGGCTTAATTCCAATAGTGGGCGCACCATTACCCATCATGTCTTACGGTGGATCTTCAATGTTATCAATAATGCTGGGACTAAGTATAGTGATGAGTTGTAAAATTTACAGCCAAGATCAAATATCCCACTA
>CAJXDV010000029.1 GCA_913052435.1 uncultured Pelagibacteraceae bacterium | reverse complement strand
AAAAAGAAAAAAAAATTTCAATTTTATTAGCATCACATAATATGAATGAAGTAACAAGATTATGCAGATCAATACTAATGATGAAAGATGGTATTATGATTGACAAAGGTAGTCCTGAAGAATTGATAAAAAAACATGGTAGAAAAAACTTAGAAGAAGTTTTCTTAAAACTTTCAAGGAATAAGAATGAGCTTTATTAGAATTTATGGTCTTTTTTTAAGACATTTTTATTTAATTACTAGATCTTTTCCAAGAATATTGGATTTAGTTTATTGGCCTTCAATTCAAATAACTTTGTGGGGATTTATATCAAATTTTTTTGCATCCCATAGCACGTATTACAATAATGCAGTTGGAGTAATTTTAACATGCGCGATTCTTTATGATTTTTTATTCAGAACAAGTATTGGTTTTAATATGTTATTTTTAGAGGAAATTTGGAGTAGAAACTTTACTAATTTATTTATTGCACCAATTAAAATTGGTGAAATAATTATCTCGTTGGTTATTACAGCTTTAATTAGAGCATTAATTGGGCTAGTGCCAGCTATTCTGCTTACCTCTCCACTTTTTGGAATATCAATTTTAGATCTTGGAGTGTATCTATTTTTCCTTTTTTTAAGTTTATATATTTTTGGTATCACGTTAGGAATTTTGGTTTCGGCAGGATTACTTAGATTTGGTCCTTCATTTGAGAATATTGCTTGGTCAACTATGTTTCTACTAGCACCTTTTGGTTGTATATATTATCCAGTTGAAATTTTACCTGAAATTTTTCAAAAAATTGCTTACTCGCTTCCTCTTGTTTATATTTTTGAGGAGGCCAGAAGTATACTTGTAGAACAGACTGTAAATTTGGAAAATATTATTACTGCATTTACCTTGAATGTAGTTTATTTAATTATTGCTATATCTTTATTTTACTATTCGTTTAATCAAGCAAGGAAAAAAGGTACTTTAATTAATATAGGTGAGTAATTGTGGCGCGCCCGCAAGGAGTCGAACCCTGAACCTCCAGAGCCGAAATCTGGCGCTCTATCCAGTTGAGCTACGAGCGCGTATAGTATTACTATTATAAATTATGAAAAATATCATTAATTTAATCGTTGATAATAATGATAGAGGATTAAGAATAGACTCATTTTTAAGTAAGAAAAAACAAGAATTAAGCAGAACACGAATAAAAAATTTAATTTTAAAGAAAAAACTGAAATTAAATAATAAAATTTTAGAAGATCCTTCAAAAAAAGTAACTTTAGGTGATGAAATCATATTTGAGATACCTGAGCCAGAAAAAGTTTCTCTAAAACCTTATGACTACAAATTGGATATAGTACATGAAGATTCTGATTTAATTGTAATTAATAAATTTGCTGGCATATCAATGCATCCTGGTGCTGGAAATTACGAAAATACTATTGTTAATGCTTTGATGAATTACAATGATAAAAATTTATCAAATATTGGTGATGAACTTAGACCTGGAATTGTCCATAGAATTGACAAAGATACTTCTGGTCTAGTAGTAATTGCAAAAAATAACAAAACTCATGAACATTTATCAGATCAATTCAGTAAACATACAATCAATAGAGTTTATCAAGCACTTATATGGGGCAAACTGAGACCACAAATTGGTAAAATAGAAACCTTATTAACAAGAAGTACAAAAAATAGACAATTGATGCAAGTTGGAACAACTAAAGGAAAAAAAGCAATAACAAATTATAAAACTTTAGAAGTTTTTGAAAATAATAATACGCCAACTTATAGTTTTGTTGAATGCAAACTTGAAACTGGAAGAACTCATCAAATTAGAGTTCATTTGAGTTATAAAGGAAATAATATTTTAGGAGATAAAAAATATAAAAAAAAGTTTAAAAAATTTAAAAATGTAGATCCAGAACTTGAAGAATGTATATTAAAATTAGATAGGCAGTTTTTGCATGCAAAAGTTTTGGGATTTGATCATCCAAGCACGGGAAAATATTTAGAATTTAATTCAAATTTACCAAAGGATTTAGAAAATATTTTAAAAAAGCTAAGAAATACTAATAAATAAAAATATTGCAATAATTTAATTCTTTATTAAAAAATACACGCGATGAATACTATAACTTATAATTTGCCCGCACTCTCAAACGAAGGTGGTTTGTCGACATATCTAACGCAAATCAAAAAATTTCCAATGCTAGATGCCGAGGAAGAATATATGTTAGCAAAAAACTGGAAGGCAACTGGAAATGTAAAGTCAGCTGAAAAACTTGTAACTAGCCATTTAAGATTAGTTGCAAAAATAGCAATGGGTTACAAAGGTTATGGTTTGCCTCTCAATGAAATGATTTCTGAAGGAAATGTAGGATTAATGCAAGCTGTAAAAAAATTTGAACCAGAAAAAGGATTTAGACTTGCAACTTATGCTATGTGGTGGATAAAAGCATCAATACAAGAATATGTATTAAGATCTTGGAGTTTAGTAAAAATTGGAACTACAACTGCTCAAAAAAAATTGTTTTTTAATTTAAAAAAAATTAAAAACCAAATATCACCTAAGACAGAAGGTGATTTAAGAGATGAACATGTAAAAGACATATCTAAAAGACTAAATGTTAGCGAAGAAGAAGTAGTCTCAATGAATAGAAGATTATCAGGTAAAGAACAATCTTTAAATGCTCCGATCGGTGAAGATGGTGATGAATGGCAAGATTGGGTGGTTGATAAAGAAATGGATCATGAACTTAAATTTGCACAAAATGAAGAAATGGAACAAAGAAAAGATCTCTTGCAGGATTCAATTAACATTTTAAATGATAGAGAAAAGGAAATTTTATATTCAAGAAGACTAACGGACAGCCCCATTACCCTTGAAAACCTAAGTAAAAAATTCAAAATTAGCAGAGAAAGAATAAGACAAATAGAAAATAAAGCTTTTGAAAAATTACAAAAACACATGCTTAATTCTGCGAAATCTAAAAATTTACTTCCAGCAAAGTAAAAATAATTTTTTATAACTAAAAGATACCAAAGCAGGGTTTAAACGTTGTTATCATAAGGATTTTCTATAAGAATGGTGTCTTTTCTTTCTGGACTAGTTGAAATACTAGATATTTTTGTTTCAACAAATTTCTCTAACTCTTTAACATAAATTTTTGCATTCTCTGGTAATTTATCAAATTCTTTTATTCCGTTTGTAGTAGACTTCCACCCTTTAAAAACTTTATATACTGGTTTTACTTTTAACTGATCATCAACTGCTGCTGGTAAATAGTCAATTTTTTTTCCATCAATTTCATAAGCAATGCACATTTTTATTTCATCAAGTTCATCCAACACATCTAATTTTGTTAGTGCTATTCCATCTATGCCCGAAATTTTAATAGTTTGTCTTACCAAAACAGCGTCAAACCAACCGCATCTTCTTTTTCTACTGGTAACAGTTCCAAATTCTTTTCCTCTGGTACCAAGAAGTTCGCCAATTTCATCTTTTAGTTCTGAGGGAAAAGGTCCTTCGCCTACTCTTGTGGTATATGCCTTTGTGATTCCAAGAACATAGTTTATAGAGTTTGGCCCACAGCCGGATCCTGTTGCGGCGGCAGAGGCTACTGTATTTGATGATGTAACAAATGGATATGTTCCGTGATCAACATCAAGTAAAATACCTTGTGCTCCTTCAAACAAAATTTTTTTTCTTTGAGATTTAAATTCGTCAATTTTCTTCCAAACTGGTCTGGAAAATTTAAGTATCTTTGGAGATATTTTTAATAATTCTTTTTTTAAGCTATCTTTTTGAAATAATTTTTTTCCTAAGCCTTTTCTTATTGCGTTATGATGTACTAAAACTGCGTCCAATCTTTTATCTAAATTTTCTTCTGAGGCTAAATCCATAACCCTTATAGATCTTCTTCCAATTTTATCTTCATAGGCTGGTCCAATTCCTCTTCTTGTTGTTCCTAATTTTGAATTTCCAGCAGCATCCTCTCTAATTTCATCCATTTCTTTATGAAAAGGTAATATTAAAGTTGCCGACTCTGATAAAATTAAATTTTCATTATTAATTTCAACACCTTTTGACTTAATTTCCTCTATTTCCTCTAATAGTGCCCAGGGGTCAACGACAACACCATTGCCTATTACTGAAATTTTATCTTTTCTTACTATACCCGAAGGTAGTAATCTAAGTTTGTAAGTCTCCCCATCTATTACCAGTGTATGGCCAGCATTATGACCACCTTGAAATCTTACAACTACATCTGCCTCGCTTGAAAGCCAATCAACAATTTTTCCTTTTCCTTCATCTCCCCATTGGGAACCTACAACAACAACATTTTTCATCTAAAATTTTTTTTTATAACAATTGTGTTTAAATGGTTTATCGGTCCATGGCCTTTTCCGTAATTAGGTCTTGTATTAATAGCATGGTTAACATACTTAATTGCCATTTCACAAGATTTCTTTAATGTTTTTCCACATGAATAATATGTGGCAATTGCACTTGATAAAGTACATCCGGTGCCATGGGTATTCTTTGTTTTGATTTTTTTATTTTCAAAAATTGAAATTTCTTTTTTGTTAATAAAAATATCTTGCATTGTATTAGATAAAAGATGACCTCCTTTTAAAAGTACATTTTTTGCCCCTAAATTTAATAAAATGTTTCCTGCATAAATCATATCTTCTTTTGAATTGATTTTTGTATTAGTGAGTATTTCAGCCTCAGGTATATTTGGAGTTATCAAACTAACTTTTTTTAATAATTCTTTTTTTAATATTTTAATTGATTTATTGTCTATTAATTTAGCTCCTCCTTTAGCGACCATAACTGGATCCAAAATAATTTTTTTTATTTTTATTCTGGAAACAGATTTGATTACTGATTTGATTACATCGACCGAATGCAACATTCCAATCTTTATGGCGTCAGGCTTTATATCTTTTGAAGTAAATTCTATTTGTTTTGATATTTCTTTAGCGGGAATTGTTGCAATAGATAAAACTCCAGTTGTGTTTTGTGAAGTAACTGCTGTAATTGCCGTCATTGCATAAGATCCTAATGAGGAAACAGTTTTGATATCCGCCTGTATTCCCGCTCCTCCAGAAGAGTCTGAACCAGCTATAATTAATATTTTAGATTTTGGTTTCAAATTATTTAATAGATTTTTTTACAATATTAACACACTTGATAAGTAAACTTTTATTATCTGACTCGCCCATCACTCTAATTTTAGGTTCTGTTCCAGATTTTCTCACTAGCATTCTACCCTGTCCATTTATAAGTCTTTTAGCTTTTTTAATTGCTTTTTTACATTTAGAAGAATTAATTATAGATTTGTCTTTAACTGTAATATTTTCTAAAAGTTGTGGAGTAGGTTTAAATTTAGTAAATAATTCGCTGGCTTTTTTTCCTTTTCTCATTGAAAAAAGTATTTCTAATGCAACTAATAAACCATCTCCAGTAGTTGCAAATTTGCCAAGTATAATGTGTCCTGATTGCTCTCCTCCTAGATTGAATCTGTATTTTTGCATCATTTCTTTAACATATCTATCTCCAACATCTGCTCTTAAAAATTTAATTTTTTGCTGTTTGAAAAAATTTTCTAATCCATAATTTGACATTAATGTTCCTATAACACCACCTTTGAGAATTTTTTTTCTTTTCCATCTTTCTGCGAGCATTGCTATAATTTGGTCACCATCGATAATATTTCCCTTTTCATCACATATAATAATTCTATCCGCATCTCCATCTAGAGAAATTCCCAAGTTAGCTTTATATTTTTTTGTTATAGCCCTAATTTTATTTGGAAAAGTTGAGCCACAGTTATGATTGATATTTAATCCATTGGGTGAGGTTCCTATTTCATATACCTTTGCTCCAAGCGACCTGAATAATTTAGGTCCTGATTTGTAACCAGCGCCATTTGCACAATCTATTGCAATTTTCATACCTTTTAGATTAAATGTATTGGGAAAATTTTTTTTAAGAATATCTATATATTTATCATTTCCATCTTCCAGTCTTTTAACTCTTCCTAAAATTTCAGGTTTAGAAAGTTTTTTTGTTATTTTAGAATCAATTAATTTTTCAATTTTACGCTCTATTTTATCGGATAACTTAAGTCCATCAGGTCCAAAAAGTTTTAAACCATTATCAGAATAAAGGTTATGTGAAGCCGTAATCATAATGCCCATATTTGCACGCATTTTTTTTGTTAACATTGCAAGACCATTTGTTGGTAAAGGACCCAAGGTATTTACATGCATTCCTGTTGAAGCTAATCCCGAAACTAAAGCAGGCTCCAATGTATAACCTGAAAGTCTAGTATCTTTAGCAATTATTGCTGTTTGTTTAATTTTTTTTAAATTTTTAAAATACGTTCCTGCTGCTAGTCCAAACTTAAAAAACATTTCTCCGTTAATTTTGTCAAGATTAACTTTGCCTCTAATTCCATCAGTTCCAAAATACTTTTTGCTCATTAATTAAATTGCAATTTTTTAAATATTTTTAATGCTTGGTTTATCTCGTTAATGTCATGAACTCTCAAAATCTGAACACCTTGTAAAACAGAATACAAACAAGAAGATATTGTTCCTCCAATCCTTTCTTTGCTATCATTGTTTCCAGATAAATCTTTTATAAATCTTTTTCTAGATAATCCTAACAATAAAGGAAAACCTAGAGAGTGAAAAATAGAAATTTGACTTATTAGAGTAATATTATGTTTCAAATTTTTACCAAAACCTATGCCAGGGTCTAAAATAATATTATTATGTTTTATTTTCTTTGATCTGATTAGATTTAATTTCTCTTCAAAAAAATCATAAATATCTAATAGAACATTTTTATAAGTTGGTTTTTGTTGCATTGTTTTGGGTGTTCCTTGCATATGGTGCAAAACAAAAGGGGTATTGTGTTTTTTTAAAACATTTATCGTTTTACTGTCATAATCAAAACCAGAAACATCATTGATTAAATTTATACTATAAGACAAACTTTTTTCCATAATTGAACTTTTTCTAGTATCCAATGAAACAAAACATTTTTTTTTTCTCAATATACTTAATTTTGATTTAATTCTATTCCATTCATCTATATCGCGAACTTCTTGTGCTTGTGGGCGTGTTGATTCTCCTCCAATATCAATTATGTTTGCACCGTCATTGATTAATTTATTTATTCGTTTATGAGCTGATTTTTCACTTAAAAACTCTCCGCCATCAGAAAAACTGTCAGGAGTTACATTTAAAACACCCATCAGTAAAGGTAAATTATTAAAATTTAAGTTTAAAAAAAATTTTTTCTTTGTAATATTTTTTAAATCTAAAATAATTTTATTTTTAATTTTTTTTGGTAGAGAATTTATTTTTTTTATATGAAATAATTTTTTTGATTTTCTTGTTATTAATTCGATACAGTCAAATGATATCAAATTGTTGCCGTTAAGTGGTAATGATAATTTTTTTTTTATTTTTTCTTTTGATATTGAACCGTAATAAAAATTACACGCTCTTGTGTAATATTTTTCCATTTAAATTTAATGAACAATTTTTGGTTTTAAACCTATTGAGCCTAGAGCCGAACCTTGGTCGTCTTCTTCTACTTTTAGATCTTCTTTATTTTTAGGATAAAGATTTTTGTTTATTAAATTCTCAATTTCAGTTCCAGTTAATGTCTCATATGTTATTAATGCTTTGCCTAGCTTATGAAGATCGTCAATTTTCTCACTTAATACTTTTTTCGCTCTATCGTAACCCTTTTCAACTATTTTTCTTATTTCGTTGTCTACTTTTCTAGCCGTTTCCTCAGACATATTTTGTTGTCTTGCGACCGATCTTCCAAGAAATATTTCTTCTTCGTTTTCACCGTACGCTATAGGTCCCAATTCTTTGCTTAAACCTGCTCTCATAACCATTGCTCTTGCTCTTTTGGTTGCCTGTTCAATATCACTGGCAGCACCAGTTGTAACCTTATCTTCACCAAAAATAATTTCTTCAGCAACTCTTCCTCCCATTGCAATAGCCATTTGAGCATGTAATTGTTCTCTAGTTTGAGATATTTCGTCTCTTTCAGGCAGTTGCATCACCATACCAAGTGCTCTACCTCTTGGAATTATAGTTGCTTTATGAATTGGATGAGCGGCTTTTTCATTAATAGTTACAATTGCATGTCCTGCTTCATGATAAGCAGTTAATTTTTTTTCTTCTTCTGTCATAACCATTGATCTTCTTTCAGCACCCATCATTACTTTATCTTTTGCTTCTTCAAATTCCTGATAAGTTACAATTCTTTTATTTTTTCTTGCAGCCAATAATGCCGATTCGTTAACTAAATTTGCTAAATCTGCTCCAGAAAAACCTGGCGTTCCTCTGGCAATTGTTCTAAGATTTATATCTGGTGCCATTGATATTTTTTTAGCATGTACTTTTAATATTTTTTCTCTTCCAAGTATATCTGGAAGTGGAACAACAACTTGCCTATCAAACCTACCTGGTCTTAATAATGCTGGATCTAGTACGTCAGGTCTGTTTGTTGCTGCAATAATTATTACACCTTCGTTTGTGTCAAACCCATCCATTTCTACCAATAATTGATTTAAAGTTTGTTCTCTTTCGTCATTTCCTCCACCAAGACCAGCGCCTCGACTTCTTCCAACCGCATCAATTTCATCAATAAATATTATACAAGGAGAATATTTTTTTCCTTGTTCGAACATGTCTCTAACTCTTGATGCTCCTACTCCAACAAACATTTCAACGAAGTCAGATCCAGATATAGTAAAGAATGGAACTCCAGCCTCTCCTGCAATTGCTCTCGCAAGTAAAGTTTTACCTGTTCCTGGCGCTCCTACAAGCAAGCAGCCTCTTGGAATTTTTCCTCCTAGTCTACTAAATTTTTTTGGATCTTTTAAAAACTCCACAACTTCTTCTACTTCCTCTTTTGCTTCTTCTACACCAGCAACGTCATTAAAAGTTACTTTGTCTTTAATCTCGTTCATCATTTTAGCTTTAGATCTTCCAAAGCCCATTGCTCCACCTTTTCCACCTTGCATTTGTCTCATAAAAAATATCCAAACTGCTATAAGCAATAACATAGGAAACCAAGAAAGCAGGATTCCTAACAACGATGGCATTTTTTCTTCTATAGGACTTGCGGAAATACTAACACCCCTATCACTTAACTTTTCAATTAACTTTGGGTCATCAGGTGCATAAGTATTGAACTGTTCACCATTTGAAAAAACTCCTATGATATTTTTGCCTTGTATTTCAACTTTAACTACTCTTCCGTTGTCTACTTCTGATAAAAATTCAGAGAAAATGATATTATTTTTTTGACCAATTGATCGTTGAGGATTTTTAAACATATTATACAGACCTATAGTTAACAAAACTATAATCCCCCACATCGCTAAATTTTTGAAGTTCATGTATTATATAAAGTAAGAATTATTATTGATTAAACAAGTGTCTTTTTGCTTCTGTAACATAATAAATATCTAACTTTCTCTTGAAATAATGATGGATTTATTAACTTTTTCAAAAATGCAGCCCGAAAGTGTCATTTTTTTAAAAATATTAGATGAATTAATATTTTTCATTAAATTTAATACTTTATTGCCTCGAGTGTATTTTTTCTTGTTTCCTAGTTTATGCATCAATTCAGATAATGATCTAAAAACTATTTCTTCAGGTTGATTAAAAAAGTTTTCATTAACAATAATAGATTTTTTCTCATTCAAGACTTTTGAATTTTTCTCAATATTTTTTTTTACATAAAATTCAATTGTTAGATTGCTTTGATGAAGATTTTCCAGAGTTAGTTTTAATTTTTTAAGGCTCAAACCCTCTTGATTTAGTTGTTTAATTAATTTTCTTATTTTTACTCTTAAAAAATAATCATTATTATTTGATGGATCTTTAATATAAAAATTAAAAGTTTTATTAGCAATATAAATTAAATCTTTTTTGGCGATATTCAATAGAGGTCTTAAAATATAAATATTTTTTTCCTTACTAATCTTTGCTTTTATTTTGTTGAATGAGCTCAAACCTTTCAGTCCTGAACCTCTAAGTAATCTAATAAAAAAATTTTCAAATAAATCATTTTTTTGATGAGCAGTTATAACTAGATTAATTTTTTTTTTTAAACATTCTTCAAAAATTAATTCATATCTTTTGTCTCTAGCCTTAGATTGAATATTTGAAAAAGCTTTTTTATTTCTCCAGGTTAAAATTTCACAATTTATACCGAATTTTTTTAATTGTTTCTTGGTAAGTTTGGCCTCAAAAGTAGACTCTATCCTTAATTTATGATCAACAATATAATAAAAATAATTTGTTTTTTTTTGAATTGAATAACACTTGGCCAAAAAAGCTAATGCCACACTGTCCGGACCGCCTGAAAGAGCTAAGCATAATTTTTTTGGATTATGATATTCAAGATTTTTTTTAAATTCTGAATATATTTTTTTTATTTTAGGATTTTTTAACTTATTTAAAAAAAAATTATGAATTCTCTTTTTTGCACTCAAATTTCTTTTCTTCATATTTTGCTTTTTG